>JACQWQ010000127.1 GCA_016209205.1 Chloroflexota bacterium | reverse complement strand
TTGGTACGATTATCTTTCAATTGTCCGTTCCGTTGCCATTACTCATTGCCGCATCGGCACTCATGCTTTATCCAATAGCGAAAGTCCTACAATGGCTGACAAGGAGAACAATAAAGCCATTCAAATATGTTGGCCTGTTGTGGAAACCATCAAGACTCAGTTTCCGTTATCCTATCCCTTTGTGCCCGCGTGACGGATGCGGCTGCGAGATCATCTTCAAAGCTGTTCCATCCGTAAATATTGAGACACTCTCCGGACCATTCCTGCAAGCTCGAAGCAGTTATCGCTTCACGTACGAATGCCCGATACACGGGATACTCAGCGGAGTACCGGACTCGGAAATTGCAGAACTACAGAGAAAAGCATGGATGGTTCAAAACCGACATAACACTGAACAAGAATCGCAGTGAGAAAGATTCGCGCGACCCAAAAACGCCTGCACGCGGCGAATTCGCAAACCGACCGCGAGTTGTATCAACGGCAGATTGATGCGACGGACAAACAAATTGACGCGCTGGTGTATGAGTTGTATGAGCTGACGGAAGAAGAGATAAAGATTGTAGAAGGTGAAAAGTGACTGTTTATTATGGCATGAGGTATCTTACTGCTAGTGAATTTTATCAGTACTGCTCTGACCTAAATGTTTCTGTTAATCCTCTCTCCGACTTGCAAAGGTTTGAGATGGATCGAGTACTCCTGCCAGCGGCACGCGTAATGAAACCTGTTGAGTATGTCACCGAACGTGAGAGAGTAGATACGGAATCCCGGACATATGGACAGCCGCTTGCTGACTGGCAGGAACTAGAAGGATTGTTCGATAGTCGCTTGGACCCCCAGAATAGAAGTGATGAAGATTTGTGGCATCCGTTTGATCGCGGCTTGAAACGGAAAAACAGGTTCTTGTATCGCCCTGGTGAAAATGAATTCAAGCCATGGAGTTCGTACTGGGTTGGAGGGGCTGCAGTTGAACACTATTACCACTATTGGCAAGTTTATCAGGTGTATGCTATTCAAAAGCTTTACCCAATCTACGCGCGTCATTTCTGGTTTCTTGAAAACTTGAAGGACGAGGTAAAAGAAAGAGCATCCTACTACACGCCACAGCCTTTAGGAGCCATCGTTACTCTAAATGGAAATCTTCAGTATTTTGATGCTTTGTCTTTCTATATGCAACTGCGTGAAAACGAGCGACGAATTAGTTTTCGCCCTAATCATCAGACCGCCGATGATTTAATCAAGCATTATAAAGTCCAGATAAAGAGACATGCTGATAATGTACTCGGTGAATATGGATTTACTACTCCACAATTTTATCAATTCCTATTCTACCTTCTTGATCTTCGCTCCGAATATGAACGGGATGAGCATGCAAAACTAGCGGAGGAAGTGACTAAAGATCTCCAGTCCATCGTTGGCTTATTAGCTACGGTGTCCGAGCAATCACTTCAAGAGGTCGCGGAGGAAGCGGGCCGAAAAACAGGACCTCTGGTTACAAAAGAAATTCGTGCGTTGGATGAGAATCTGGAAATCAGAGACTATGCAGCTTCAACATTTGCACGCGTGATGAATGACTATAACGGCGAATTTCCTCAATTCAATATTTCCCCTGCTGAAATAGATGACCTCCTAAAATTCATTGACAGCACTGAATTGTTGATAATACCCTATACAATCTTCGATACTGATAAGGCGTTAAATAGTGGAAAGCCTGTGCACAAGACAGTTATTTATACGGGGATAAAGAATCTTGCTACTGGTCTTGAAGATCTTCTTCGGGAAATCGCCAAGAGGATACCTGCTCCCAGCGGCTCCACGGATGATTTAGGTAATCTCATCAATATGGTATTCAAACAATGGTCTGCTGATTTCTGGAAAGAAAGAGATAGAATTCAGAATAAGACGAAACCAAAAGCAACCCCCGACTTTATTAGAAATATCACTGATGCCTATACAGATCCAAGTTTCAAGTTGATAACGCATGGTGAAAGCATCAGAGTTTTTCTGATCGCTTACTGGGCTCGAAATTTCACGGGCCATTTCTATACGCTTGAAAATGATTTATATAATGGGCTTTCCGGTCGAGTGGTTACATCTCTCTATTATGCGTTTCTCTACGCTTGGAAGCATGCGGTGGATAAGAAATGGCCCCTCATCTGATGCAGAATTGACGCATTGGTGTACGAGTTGTATGGGCTGATAGAAGAAGAGATCGCGATAGTTGAAGCATAAAATACGATATAGTCTCAGTAATTCTTGTAAGACTTGCAACCGCTCAATCAAGGCACTCTGGTAAGAGAAAACCACGGAATTTAAGGAGTCTCACATGCAAAAAGCAGACATATCAGTCGGTAAGCTTGTCAATATGATCGAAGATCGCGAACTCGAATTACCCGAAATGCAGCGTCGTTATATTTGGCCAGCGACGCGCGTCCGCGATTTGCTGGATTCACTTTATCGCGGTTACCCTTCGGGTAGTATTCTGGTTTGGGAAACTGATCAAGAAGCTCCGACGAGAGAAATGGCGGTCAGTCAGAAACAGAACCCATTCACTGGCTCCAAGTTGCTACTTGATGGGCAACAACGTCTTACCTCGCTCAGTGCTATCGTACGCGGCGCGCCTGTCACGGTCCGTGGACGGAAGAGACCGATTGATATTCTCTTCAATCTTGATCACCCCGTTGGGGCGCCCGCCGAAGTAATCGAGGTCGAGTCTGACGAAATTAGTCAGTTGGATGAAGACGTTGATCCAGACGCTGAACTGGATGAGGAATCTGAAGATCCAGTCCAGTCGGTCTCCGAGCGCTTGTCAAAACGTACCTTTGTGGTTGCGAGCAGCAACATGCTAGCAAACCCCAAGTGGGTTCGCGTTTCTGATATTTTCAACGACGAACGCACAGATTGGCAATTGTTAAAACCCCTCAATGTCACACCAGATGATCCGCTCTGGACCAAATATACAAAGCGGCTTGCGACTGTTCGTAAAATCAAAGACTATCTGTACGTGGTAAACGTTCTGGATAAAGATCTATCATACGAAGAAGTGGCGGAGATTTTTGTTCGAGTCAATTCGCTGGGCATGAAATTGCGCGGTTCAGACCTGGCACTTGCCCAAATCACTGCCCGCTGGAAAAATTCCCTGGCACTCTTGGAAGAATTCGCCAAGGAATGCGAAGAGACGGGAGAGTTCACGCTTGATACAGGGTTGCTTGTGCGTGCGATTGTAATCTTTGCAACCGATCAAAGCCGATTCAAAACCGTTGGTTCGATTTCGGTCACGGATTTACAAAAAGCATGGGAAGATGCAAAACGAGGAATTCGTTTTGCAATCAACTATTTACGCGCCAACCTCGGTATCGAGGATGAGAGTCTGTTGTCTTCTCCATTCTTCATCCTACTCGTCGCATACTATGGCATCGTTCACAATGAAAAACTCAGCGAGTCTGAAGAAAAAGCGTTGAGGCGATGGGTGTACATTGCTCATACCCGAGGTCACTACTCACGTGGTTCTACAGAAACAGTTCTCGATGCCGACTTAAACCTCATAAAGAAGGGCGAGACCCCAGAGCGACTCATACAGGTCCTTGAACAACAATTCGGTCGTCTCACTGTTGATCCAGCGGATTTCATTGGTCGCGGTATCCGTAGCTCACTCTTTTCAATGACCTACCTCGCACTCAAACAACGCAATGCAAAAGACTGGTGGAGCGGTCTTGCTTTATCGCTCTCGCATCAGGGACGCAACCATTTCGTTCAATACCATCACATATTCCCCAAATCGCGATTACAGAAAGCCAGCTATGAAAAGGCAGAGACCAATGAAATTGCTAACATGGCTTTTATCTCAGGTCGCGTCAATCGAAACCTCTCCGCTGCATTACCCAAGGACTATTTCCCCGACATTATATCCGACCGCGGAAAACAAGCCCTTGCCGCCCAACTAGTCCCGACTGATAAGCAATTATGGGAGTTATCCGCGTATCGAGAATTCTTGGAAAAACGCAGAGCACTGTTAGCTGACGCTGTAAATGAGTTGCTCGCTGCCTGACAACCATCTGCGCGCCGCGCGCACGCAAGCCGACCGCGAGTCGTATCAACGGCAGATTGACGCGACGGACAAACAGATTGACGCGCTGGTGTATGATTTGTATGCGTTGACAGAAGAAGAGATCGCGATAGTTGAGGAGCGTGCCGTGTAAAACTCTGTACGGGGTGATTATGCGGCGAGAGTGCAGCATAGCAAGTAAGTAGCAGGATCAGTCTTTCTACAATCAAGCATCGCAAATGGAGGTAATCCAATGGCTGAGCATGTGACCCATGAATTGTTGAAGGGATTTCTGGAAGCGTTTAATCGCCACGACCCGGATTCTATTATGGACTATTTCGCGGATGATTGCGTCTTCTACATGCCGCGAGGTGCCAAGCCTCGCGGCGATCAATATGTCGGGAAGAGCGACGTTCGAGCAGGCTTGGCAAAACGATTTGAGGGAATTCCGGATGTTCATTATGGAGAAGACCAGCACTGGGTCTGCGGTAATTTCGGAGTCTCTGAATGGACTCTTACTGGCACCTCTGTGTCGGGGCAACATATAAAAGTGCGGGGAGTTGACTTGCTAGAGTTCGCCCAAGGAAAGATCACCCGCAAGGATTCTTTCTGGAAAATACTCAGTGAATAGCAAGGTACACGCGAGCACGCCAGCGAGATTGTTACCATGGTCCGACTAACCACTCGCTACACCGGACACGGCTAACAAAGCGTGCAGGGGAAGGCAAAGAGTCTGCGCGATCTACAAGCAATTTCCACGCCTCAGGGGAATCCTGCTCAAAGCGAATCCACGACCGCATGGTGACGCTCGTCGAGCAAATGCTGGAACTGCACAAACGCGTGCACGCGGCGGATTCGCAAGCCGACCGCGAGTTGTATCAGCGGCAGATTGATGCGACGGACAAGCAGATTGACGCGCTGGTGTATGAGCTGTATGCGCTGATGGAAGAAGAAATTCAGGTGGTCGAGGGAAAATAACCGATGTCTCGGAGGAGAACTAAATTTCATGGCACAGCTGCGCGTATCCACGGGTATTCCTGGAATTGACGTGGGCATCGAGAATGGGTCTCTTTTTTACAACACCAGCGCCGCTTCAAGAATGCTCGGATCGTCCATGTCGCGGTGCAGCGTAAAGCCATGCTTTTTCGAGACTGCTTGCATCGCGAGATTTTCGGGCGCGATGTAAGCGATAATCCGTTCGAGTTTTTCGTCGCGCCCGATCTGCACGAGTAGCTTTAGAAATTCACTGCCGAGTCCTTTGCCGTGAAACGCATCCACTAACAGCATCGAGTATTCGCCATCCGCAGTGCCGTAAATTTTGCTCAACCGCCCGACGCCGACGATTTGTTTCTGTTGTGTTTCCGGATCCGTGTATTCGGCGACGAGCGCCATTTCGCGGTCGTAATCGTTGTAGCAAATGCGTGAGAGACGCTCGTGTGAAACACGCTGGTCGAGCGCCAACGGGTGCAGGTACCGGAAATAGACGCTGCGTTCCGAAATCCGTTTGTGATATTCCGCCATCGCCGGTTCGTCTTCGGGGCGAATCGGGCGAATCAACAGTTCCGTCCCGTCCTTTGCCGTCCAATGCTTGACGTACTTGAGCGGATAGGGACGAATGGCAAGACGCGGCAATTGTTCGCGCGTGGTCGCGGCATCATACAAAATCACGCGCGCATCCAACGCGACCAGTTGTTCGGGCGACGCGAACAGCGGATTGATGTCGAGCTCTCGAACAAAGCGCTGTTCGACGACGAGTTCGCTAAAGCGAACCATCAGCTGCTCGAGCGCATCCAGGTCTACTGCCGCGCGCCCGCGCACCCCTTGCAGCGCGGTATAAATTTTCGTACGCTCCATCATGCGCCGCGCCAGCGTCGTCGTCAGCGGCGGCAAACCGAGGGCGCGGTCTTTGAATACCTCGACCAGTTGCCCACCCAAGCCAAACAGCATCACCGGACCAAATTGCGGATCGAGCGTGCTGCCGAGAATGAGTTCATAGCCGTCGCCAAGTTTCAACATCGGCTGAACCGTCACGCCGCCAAAATCCGCCGCGCTCGCTTTTTCACTTACGGATGTTTGAATGGCGTGGAACGCTTCGCGCACGGCAGCGGCATCGCGCAAATTCAATTTCACTCCGCCGACGTCGGTTTTGTGTGTGATGGTATTGGAAAACAATTTGAGCACGACCGGATAACCGATTCCGTTCGCCGCATTGACCGCGTCGTCAACGTTCGCGGCAATCTGCGTTTCGACGGTGGGAATCTCGTACGCGGCGAGCAGTTGTTTTGATTCGTACTCGTTGAGCAGAGTACGTCCTTCACGCCGCGCGTTGGCGATGATTTCGGAGGCGCGGGCGCGGTCGGGATCGGTGGCATCGCCAGAAGTGGGCGTTTCGTACACCAGGCGCAAATTCTCGGAATACTGCCATAAATAATTGAACATGCGCGCTGCCGTATCAGGATAACCGAACGTCGGGATGCCCGCGCGATTCAAAATCGTTTCGCCCGCTTCGACTTCAGTGCCGCCCATCCAGCTCGCCAATACTGGTTTGCCGGGAATCTTGGCGTACGGTTTCAATTGCTCCGCCGTCATCGTCGGATCGGTCATCGCTTGTGGGGTGAGGATGACGAGCAAGCCATTGCTGTGTGGGTCTTGCGCGGTGAGTTCCAATGTTTTTGCATAACGTTCGGGGCTCGCATCGCCGAGAATGTCTACGGGATTGTTGTGGCTCCACGCCGCAGGCAAGAGCTGATTGAGCGCGTCCATCGTCGCGTCGGAAATGGGCGTGAGTTGTCCCCCCCCCCCGACGAGCGCATCGGTCGCGAGTACGCCGGGGCCCCCCGCATTGGTAAGGATGGTAAGGTTGCGTCCTTTGGGGCGCGGCTGTTTGCCCAACAATTCCGCCGAATAGAACAGATCGGCAATCGTATTGACGCGCAAGACGCCGACGCGATGGAACGCTGCATCCAACACATCGTCGCTGCCGGTCAGCGAACCCGTGTGCGACGCCGCCGCGTGCGCCGCCGCTTCGGTGCGCCCCGGTTTGATGACGATGATCGGTTTGGTGTACGCCACTTCACGCGCGGCGGACAAGAACGCGCGCGCATCGCCAATCGTTTCCATGTACATGACAATTGCCGCCGTGCGCGGGTCGTCGCCAAAGTAATTGATGAGGTCGCCCCAGCCCACGTCGAGCATCGAGCCGACGGAAACGAACGCGCTAAAGCCGACATTTTCGCGCAAGCTCCAATCGAGTACGCCGGTGAGGAGCGCGCCGCTTTGCGAAAGAAACGCGACTTGGCCCGGGCGCGCCATCGCGGCGGCGAACGTCGCGTTGAGTCCGTTGATCGGATTCATCACGCCGAGACAATTCGGTCCGACGATACGCATCCGCCCGCGCCGCGCGTGTTCCTTCACTTGGAGTTCGAGCGCCGCGCCGGCGGGACCGATTTCTTTGAAACCGGCGGAAATGATAATCGCGCCTTTGACGCCCGCTTCCACGCATTCGCCAATGATCGCGGGCACCGAAGGCGCGGGCGTGACAATGACCGCCAAGTCCACTTTGGCGGGAACCTGTTTGATGCTCGAATAGGTCTTGATGCCGAGAATGGAAGGGCGTTTCGGGTTGACGGGAAAGACCGTGCCGCCGAACGGACTGGAAATCAGATTCCAAACGATTGTGCGCCCGACGCTGCCTTGTGTTTCCGTCGCGCCGATGACGGCGACATTTTTCGGCGCAAAGATCGCGTCGAGGGGGTTCGGTTCAAATTTCAAAACATCCGCCGCGCGGTCGAACGGCGCGGGGGTGGCATTGGGATAAAGTGATTGCTCCATGAGAAACACTCCGCATGATGAGAGACCTGTGAGGTCTCCAAGACCTCACAGGTCTTGATTATACACGCGGATGTTTTTTGACTGGGTATAGGAGGCGTTCGTTTACGAGTCCGCTGTTCAATTCGTGGAGATTCATTTGGCGGCGAGGGGTTCGATGCTCAGCGCAAAGTCACCGCTGCGTTCGTCTTCGCCGTACAGCGAAAAATCTGCGGCGGAAATATCTTCGAATTCCGCTTGCCCCGCGACCAGTTCGGTCTTGTAGCGGCGTTTGCCCCACCGCAGGCGCACGCAATGAGGTCGCGTCAGTGGTTTCGGCGCGGTGAGCACGAGCCGCAGATGAAACTTGCCCCCCTTGTACAGAGGAATCATCCACGCTTGAATCGCGACGTGCTGTTTTTCGAGCGGGAGCCAGTCTTGCATCAAAAGCAATTGGTCGCGCACCACGTCCCTGCCGCGTGCAGGTGCGCTCGCGGCTTGACTTTGCCAACACGTTTGAAGGTAGCGCGGCGAAAAGCGAAACTCGGTGCGCGCGGGATATTTTCCACGCGCGGATAACGCCACTTGGAGCCACGCCGCCGGGGTTGGCGAAACCGGTGATGCGGCGAGCGCATTCGGTTTCGGCATGTTGAGCGCCGCGCGCAGCTGTAGATACGTATTGTGACACTGCCGACACATATCCAAGTGCTGGGCAATCATCGGGAACGCGGCGCGTGCGTTTTCGCCATGCTGCTCTGTCGTGATGTAATGCGGCAGCATTTCTTGAACGTCGTCATGCAGCAAACTTTCTTGTGCCGGACGCGCGGCTTGGTGCGCCAAGTGCGTCATGCGCTGCTGCGGCTCTTTGCTGCGGCGATCCATCTTGCGCGGTTTTGGCTTGGTACTCATTGTGACATCCTCCTGAAGCTTCCAGCTTCACTTGATAGATGCTTGCTTTGCCGCTACGCTGACAGTGTGATTTTCAGCAATTGCACGCGTGCCCGGTGCCGCAAAGTTTGGACATTGGCGCGCGAAGTGTTGAAATAACGAGCGATTTCTTCGTCGCTCCACCCTTCGCTGATCAGCGCAATCAGTTTTGCATAACGCGGCGTGAGGCGGCGCAGCGCGCGCAAGAGCAGATCGCGTTCTTCGACCGCGCAAAAAAACAATTCGGCAAGCGGGTCTGCAATCGGCAGCGGGTCTTGCGCCACACCTTGCAAGTGCGGCGCATCCAACGATGTAGAGTTGTGGTCGAGTAGGTCGTGCGAGCGTCCGTCAAGCCAGATCATTCGTTTCAAGATCAGCAGCGCCCAGCCATCAAAGGGAACGTCAAAGGGATAGCCGACGCGCACGATTTGAATCAACGCGCGCTGCGCGAAATCCTGCGCCTCGTCGAGACGATAGCTTTGTCCGCGATAGAGCATCGCGTTGGCGGCATGCTCGAAATGTCGGCGCAGCATGTCGAACGTTTCCCGGTCGCCGTGGCAGAGCCGGTCCCAGCGTTCAATTTCGTCAAGCCAATAGTCGAGGAGCTGATCGAGATAACGCGTGGGCGTGAGTTTTGGATTTGTCTGCTGGTGAAAGCGCAGGCGCGCGTAACGGCCCGAGCGAAAATTTTTTTGCGCAATCAGAGTCAGCTCGCGCGCGGCTTGGGGAAAAGATTTTGGTAAGGCGAGCGTGTCGTCGGCGCGCAGGCGCTGCTTGAGACGCCGTCGAATGCGCGCGGCAAGATGGGTATACTGGGTGACCATTGAAGCAAGGCACGGGAGCAAACACTATTTGGAAAATGCAAGAGCGTGCGACTTGCGCAGGTCTCCGCGCGCTTCGCCGCACGATAACAACTGCAAAGAGAATAGCCCAAAACCATAGACCCGTCAATTGGTTATTGAATGCAGCTGCCGTTGATGAAATTGCGACCATTGTCTGGGATCGTCCCCGCTGCAAGAGTTTCAACACTGGCGCCGACATCTGGCAAGCCAACGCCCATCCGCCCGACAAGCTTGGGATTCGCCGCATTGAGCGCGCGCGCTGTGCCAGAGATCAATGCGGCAGTCGTGCGCGCGTTGAGCGACGACGATATGCTGCGCAGGAGCGCTGCCTGTCCCGCAACAAAGGGGGCTGCCATCGAGGTGCCGCTCCAGCGCGCATATCCGCTGGGTGGAAAGGCGCTGTAAATGGATTCGCCCGGGGCGGCAAAATCAACCCATGCGCCAAAGTTCGCAAATGCCGATTTGACGTTCGCCGCGTCCACCGATGTCACTGCGAACGAACAGCTGGTCGCGCCGGGAAACTGCGGAGCGTCCTGATTCAAGTTACCGGCAGCGGCGACGACCACTGCCCCGGCGCGGGTTGCGTCCCTCACTGCATCCTTGAGCAAATTAGAGCGCGAGGGCGTCCCAAGACTCGCATTGATCACGTGCGCGCCATTGTCCACCGCAAAGCCGATTGCCTCTGCGACGGTAAAGATGTCGCCCATGCCTTCGGAATCGAGCACGCGCAGCGGCATGATTCGGGCGTCGGGCGCGACGAGATGGACGATGCCCGCCACGTGTGTGCCGTGCCCCGCGCCTTCATCCACCAACCCGTCGCCGTCGTCGTCCAAGCCGTTGAATTCGTCCTCAGGCGTTTTGTCGCCAGCCACAAAATCATAACGCGTTGCCGTCAAGTGGTCTGCTAACGCCGGGTGATCGAGCTGTACGCCCGTATCCAGAATGGCGACGACGATGCCCGCGCCTCGACTGAGGACATGCGCCCGCGCCAAGTTTAACTGATCCAGCGCGGATTGCTTCAAGTACGGCGCGGGGTCCGTTCCGCCCCATCCTCCGATGCGGCTCGGATTCGCTTCGGGCGCTTCATCAATGAAATTCGCCTCGGCATACGCAAGGCGCAAGTCGCCCGCCATAGCGTCCGCCAAACTCTGCGCGTCTTGGCCCGCGGGGGTTTGCAGCAAATAAACGCCGTTCAGGCATGCCAGCGGTTTGAGCGTGGTCGTGCTGTATGTGGCATTGATCTCGGCAATGGTCGCCCCGGCGACGGGATCGAGTTTGACGACGACCTGATCACTCCTGTAGCTGTCTATGACACCGGCATGGACGACGCGGTTCGAGTCGGAGCTTGACCAGCTTGCAACAAGCATCCACAGCCCCAACGTCAAGACCACCGCCTTCCGGAAGATTTGGAACTTCATTCGACCTACCTCCCACAAATCATTGGAAAAGCTCACTCGACCCGCGCAGCGAGGTCGGGTGCAGCGGATGTTGCAGCATCGTCATGACAATAGATCTGGCCCTCGCTCGATCCTCTCAAGCTCGCCAGATGGTTTGAGGTAAACGTGAAGGAAATAGTCATGTATCCCTTCAGGTGTCTTGGGGTCGTGTCCGGTCTCTGTGACAAATATAACGTGCCAGCCACTCGCGACCCTTTCGACCGACTGAATAGTGCCCTGCGCCAAAACAGCGGTCTCTGCTGTAGGGTTCTTGCCGAGCCATTCGTCTCGATACCGCGTGGCAAGCTCGCGCACCCGAGCATCGGCAAGCACTGGCTCGCGCTGACATCCGACGACTCCCGCGAGTAACACGCCTACTAACAGTAGAACGATGATTGATGTGCTGCCAGGACCTTTTCTGAACATACATAGCAAGATGCCAATCCAAAGCGTTGGCTCCATTCTAGCGGCGGTGCCTTGGTCTGTCATCGGACTAGCAGTCTGTCGGAGAGGAATTGCCAAGCAAGCAATCTCTGCCCAGATAGGCTGAATTCACTTTAACAATTCGCGCGTGCAGTGCGTGTTGCACGCCCTTTAGCACAATTTTTTCAGTCAACAGGCGCGTGGCAGCACCGCCGGCATTTAGCCGGCTTGCAACGTATGCCACCGCTTGAGGTTGAACGCCAAACACACCAAACACCATTCGCCTGTGACCGCCCATAAGCCGCGCAACGAGAATTGACGAAAGCCCAAGACTTCCTTGATGATCCCAATCACGGGTTCAACCGTTTCCTTGCGCAACGCATAAATCGCTTTGCCGATTTCGGTTTGCAGTTTGTATGCCATCTTCTCTTGGACGCTTGCCTCCGGCGGCGGAGGTGCAGGTTGTTGCGCAAACCAACGTTCCCAACTATGGTGATGCGGTTCCCGCCCAGTCGCAATGTACGGGTCAATGCCACGATCTTCCAGCGCTTGCACATTCGCAGGACTCCAATAGCCGTTGTCTAACGCCGCGGCGTCCGGCTTGCCCACCCGTGGCGAAATCGCATCCACTGTCGGTTCCACTTCGTGTTGGTCATTGGGATGATTGGACACTGTCGGAGCGACGATGAACTCGATTCTTTGAATCGCACTCGTCTTGCTCGACCGCCACCTGCACATTGTAATGTTGGTCGAAACCGGCATCGGTGCTGTTCTTCATAATGCGCGAATCGGGATCGGTAAAGTTGTATTGGTCTTTATCTTGTGGCCCGGGTGTCGGAGGCTTGGGCGCACGCCCACGCGGGGGACGGTTATGGCGGCGGGCTTTTTCTTCCCGCGCGCGCACTTTGGCTGCATAGGCGGCTTGTTCCGCAGCATACCGCTCTTGGGCGCGGGCTTCCAACACGGCTTTGGCTTGGGCAAGGTGCGCAAGTCGTTCTTGGCGAAAGGCGATTTCTGCGGCAGTATTCCCTGCCGATTCCACACTGAAACCTGGTGGGAGCATCACTTCGCCTTGATCCGCTTGTTCGCCCAGTGCAAACAGTTCGCTCACTTGTTGACGCAATTGGGTTTCCAGTTCAAGCAGCCGTTTGTTCGGCAGTATGCCTGCCGCACTGACGGCCTGATGTTTGGAGGCGTCGGCATGAATCTTACCGCCGTCCATGCTAATGTTCCCCAATTGAAAGACGCCGGCGGTTTGTGCCAGTAACAAGATCTGTACAAACAATTCCTGAATCTCGGGCAGGAACGTTTTGCGAAAATTGGCGATGGTATCGTGGTCGGGATGCAAGCCGCTGGCGATAAACCGAAACGGAATACTTTCATGCGTGGCGCGTTCGATCTTGCGCGAACTGAACACGCCCGTGGCATCGCCATAGAACAGCAAGCCCAGCAAGATCTCCGGTGCAATCGCGCCGCCGCCCACGGGCGCATAGCGCCGATAAATCGGGCTCAAATCCAATTGGCTAATCACGTCCACGATAAAGCGCGCCAAGTGGTTCAGCGGCAGCACTTCGCGCAAAGTGATCGTGGAATTAAGCGTTGCGTCGTAATCGGGAGTTTTGAATGCTCTGCTCATGTGCAAATTTTACATCCATCGAGAGATTTTGAGAGTCTCTCCGACAGACTGCTAGCTGAGCCACAGTCCACCAACATTTTGAGCATGTTCCCGAAACAGTATCCTCCACCCCGTGCATCAAAATTTTGGGTAAACGCGACAGGCGAGAACTTTGACGCACACCAAGCGGCAAGAGGGTGTTATAATCGGCTTGCAAATCGAAGACTGCGAAGCGTAATTCCGGACGCATGAAGAATCGGGCAAGCTCTCCAACGCCGCGCATTACGCGCCGACATTTTTTGAAAATGATGGGCGCGTTGAGCGTCACCGCGGGCGCGGGCGCGGCGGGCGCGCTGTACGGCTTTAACGTCGAACCGAATCAATTGCAAATCGAACGCGTGACGATTCCGCTCATGCGGTTGCCCGGCGCGTTCGACGGCCTCACCATCGCGCAGTTGAGCGATTTGCACTTTGGTCCGTACGTGTCGGCGGAACACATTGCCCAAGCGGTGCAGACGACGAATGCGCTCCAGCCCGACGCGATTGTGCTGACCGGCGATTTGGTCAACATGTCGTGGCGTTACATTCAACCGTGTATGGAAATTATTTCCAAACTAAAAGCGCCGCTGGGCGTGTTCGCGGTGTTGGGCAATCACGATTATTGGATTGGCTATTTGGAATTGATGTTGACGTCGCTCAAGAAAACAGGGATTCGCTTGCTGCGCAATCAAGCCGTGCCGTTGACGCGCGGGCGCGCAACGCTGTATCTGGTGGGCATTGACGATTTGTGGCAGGAGCTTGCCGACCTGCGCCGCGCCTTGTCGAACGTGCCGCACAACGCGTGCAAAATCGCGCTGATGCACGAACCCGATTTTGCGGACATTGCCGCACAAGCCGAAATTGATTTACAGCTGTCAGGTCATTCGCACGGCGGCCAAGTGCGTTTGCCCTTTCTCGGTCCGCTGGTGCTGCCCAAGTACGGTGAAAAATATCCGATGGGATTGGCGCACGCGGGAAATTTTACTCAAGTGTACACGACGCGCGGTGTCGGCGTCCTGCCGCCCGCCGTCCGCATCAATTGTCCGCCGGAAATCACGCATATTACATTGACGACGAGTTGAGCAAAAAAAGACGCCGCTGTGGGCGTCACTTTTTATGCAGCGCAATTGTTTCATCCACGCTCAATAATTTTGTCTTGAGCAATTTTTGCGCGCGCGAAACATCCAGCGTGCAATCGCGCGGGCGCACGAGCGAACTCGCGTCCGAAGTGGCTGCAATCAATCGCTGCGCGTCGCCGTTCAACGCGTGCATCAACTTGACGCCAAATTCGTAGCGATTCAGTGCTTGCGTCCCCGCTACGTTCAGCACGCCGCGATAATCCATTTCGCCCAATTCCACCAACGCCGCGCACAAATTGTCCACCCACACCGGACAGCGCGTTTCATCCGTATACAAACGCGGCATCTCGCCGCGCAAAATCGCGCGCGTGCGTGGGTCGAGCGGCGTGAAGCCGTAAATCAACGACGTGCGCACCAACACCGCGTTCGCGCCGCTCGTCAACACATTTTTTTCCGCGTCCGCTTTGGAAACCGCGTACGGCGTGATGGGGTTTGGCGCGTCGTCTTCGGTATAGTTGCCGCGCCGCCCGTCAAAAATTACGTCGCTGGAAAGGTGAACCAAACGCGCGTTGTGCTTGACCGCGTGCTGCGCGATGTAACCACTCCCGCGCGCATTCGTGTCGTACATGGTTTGCGTGTCGCCCGCGTTCAACGCGGCAGTGTGCAGAATCAAAGCGGGCTGGACGGCGTCCACAACGCGCGCTACTGACGCGGCATCGCGCAAGTCGAGTGGATGCGCATTGGGCTGACCCTCGTCGGGCGGGATTGAAAAAAACGTCGCGTGCACATCCCACTCGCGACGTATCGCGCTGAGGTAACGCATGAGGGCTACGCCGAGATAACCGCTGGCGCCGGTGAGGAGAATTCGCATGTTTCAGGCTTCAGGTCGCAGGTTGCAAGTTGCAGGTTACAGGTTGCGAGTCGCGAATCGCGTATCGGTTTCGGTTTGCGATATGCGATATGCGATTCGCACTCAACCGTTTTCTTCGGTTGGCGCAGGTGTCTCGACGGCTTGGCTTGACTCTTGGGCTTGCGCGGCAATTGCGTCGAGCGCGGCTTGGGCTTCGGCGACGGAGGCGGCGGTGAATTCTTCTTCCAGCCGCGCAATCGCCGCGCGCGCGGCTTCTTGCTCTGCCGTTTGTTTGTTGCGTCCGCGCCCGGCGCCGTACACTTGCGCGCCTAAAACTGCTTCCACCGTAAACTCGCGCGCGTGATCGGGACCGCGCGTTTCGACGAGCCGATACACGGGCGTGACTTTGAGGCGTCCCTGGCTCAGTTCTTGCAGCAAACTTTTCGCGTTGCGGTCAAGGCGTTCCTGCAAAATGTTTTGCGTCTTGGCGTCAATCAGGCGCACGATCAAATTGTGCGCCGGTTCCAGCCCCTGATCGAGAAACATCGCGCCGAGAATGGCTTCAAACGTTGCGGCGAGCAGCGCCGGACGCGCGCGCCCACGGCCCGCTTCTTCCCCACGCGAAATGTACAAGAACGGACCGAGATTCAATTGCGTTGCAAATTCGGCAAGCGTTTCGCCGCGCACGAGCGCGGCGCGCAAACTGGTGAGGTCGCCTTCCTTCATTTCGGGAAAGCGATGATAGAGATGTTCCGCTGTGACAAAGCCGAGGATCGCGTCGCCCAAAAATTCGAGGCGTTCATTGTCGAGCCAGGGGAGGTCCGGGTTTTCGTTCAGATACGAGCGATGCGTCAAAGCGCGCTGCAGCAGCGACTTGTCTTCAAAAATGAATCCGAGATTGGTTTCGAGATCTGTTAGATTCATGGCAAGGACTGAGGTACAAGGACTGAGGACTGAGCGGCGTTCATGTGCCGCAGCACTCAACTCAGTCCTCAGTCCTCAGTCCTCGTTACTCTAATTCGCCCACTTTTGGAAAATCAAGCAGGCATTGTGCCCGCCAAAACCAAAGGAATTGGACATGGCAATGTTGACTTGTTTTTGACGCGGCGTATTGGGCACGTAATCGAGGTCGCAATCGGGGTCGGGATATTCATAGTTGACGGTAGGATGAATCCATCCTTCCAGCATCGTCTTGACGGTGATGACCGCTTCGACCGCGCCCGCGGCGCCCATCAAGTGTCCGAGCATGGACTTGCTGGAACTGATCGGCACGCCGTACGCATATTCGCCAAAGACGGCTTTGATCGCCGCCGTTTCTGCCGCGTCATTCAACACGGTAGACGTGCCGTGCGCGTTGATGTAATCAATTTGCTCGGGCTTGAGGTGCGCCTTGTCCAAGGCGCGTTGCAGTGCACGTCGCGCGCCGCCGCCGTCCGGCGCCGGCGCGCTGATGTGATACGCGTCGTCGGTTGCGCCATAGCCGACCACTTCGGCGAGAATGGGCGCGCCGCGTTGTTTGGCGAAATCGAGCCGTTCGAAAATCATCAGGCCCGCGCCATTCCCGTACACAAAGCCGTCGCGTTTGGCGTCAAAGGGACGGGAAGCGTGCTGCGGGTCGTCATTGCGCGTGGACATGGCTTGGGTGCGATGAAACGCCGCCAACGCGAACGGGGTCATCACCGTTTCTGCCGCGCCGGTGATCATGGCCAACGCGTCGCCGCGCCGGATGATTTCGTACGCTTCGCCAAGCGCGTTCGAACCGGTGGCGCAGGCAGAGACGACGCAAAAATTGGGGCCCCGCGCGCCAAAGGTAATTGCCACTTGCCCCCCCCCCATGTTGGGGAGCATCAATGCGCCGGTGAAGGGATTGACGCGCATGGGTCCTTTTTCATTGAGGGCTTTGTAGCCGTTGTCAATGACAATCAGCCCGCCCAGTCCCGTGCCGATCAAGACGCCGATCTCGTCGCGATTGCTGTCGTCAATTTGCAAGCCCGCTTGAGCGAGCGCCTGCTCGGTTGTGACGACCGCGTATTGTTCAAAGGGATCGAGCCGCCGCGCCTCTTTTTTGTCGAGCGCGCGACTGTGTTCTTCGATATTAAAGGTATTGTCGGCAATATCCGAACAAATCTGTACGGCGAAACCCGATGCGTCAAAGCGATCAATATGGCGCGCGGCGGATTTGCCCGCGAGCAAATTTTGCCAAAGCGTATCTACGGTGAAACCGAGCGGCGTCACCGCGCCCATTCCGGTGATGACAACGCGCTGCTCGTCGCGTCCGTCGTGATGTCCGTTTGTGCTCATTGAATGATACCTCACTGCATGGTGGATGAATGACTATTTCTTTTTGGAAACAATTTCGTCAAGTAAGCGCAACGGTTCTGCTTCAAAAGGCGGCTCGAGCGGCAAGGTGATTTCCATTTGTGTTGCGAGTAGATATTTTTGATCTTGCGGAGAATATTTTGTGCTGGTTGTGCGCGGCAAGTCTTGATTCTTGGCAAATGCAAATTTCCAGCCGTTTCCAAAAGCGAAAAGATTTACCGCAATCAAGTCAAACTCGCCGACAAGCAAACAAGTCGTTTCGACAACGTTCGAATTGGGGCAATTCGATTTTTCGTCGGTCACTGGCATCGCATTGGAACTTTCCACGGAGTAGAGTTCCCTGCCGACGAACCGAATTTGTTTGAAGAGATTTTACTTCGATTTTGATTTCGCGCCCACCGTAATTAAACGCCACATCTCCCTTTTTAGCGCGCGTGTGATCATCGGGCTTGTATAGACTACCAAAGCGCGAATCTGAAAACCACAACTTACGCAGCTTGTATTCAGCAATATACCCGAAAGTAATACCGCGCAAGCTCGGGTTGGCTTGGATTAGAGCGGATTCCGAATTGATTGGTGGTGTCAGCGTAGGGGCGACGGCTTGTCCTCGCCCATTCCAGTTGGGCAACCACAAGGGATTGCCCCTACCATCCCACAAACGAATCAGGAATTCGCTCTAGTTCCTCGAGCTCTTGCGGTGAGATTTCCCATTCTTGAAAAAGACTCATGATTTGCGCTGCGCTTTTGTGCGATGTGCATTCGTCTTGACAAAGACAATAAAGTAAGAGTGATTCTTGCGTGCATGATTCTGTTGCTTGATGCGGCTGACCGCAGGTCTGTTCGGACGAACCACGACAAACAAGTCTTTGGTGTAAAAGCCTAATTGTTCGAACTCGTTTATGATTTCAACATGCGTCAGCCGTTGCGTATTGGCGCTGACCTCATCCTGGCATTTGACGATCAGGACACCATTCTTTGCCAAAACGCGATGCGCCTCGCGTCCTGCTCTAAAATAAAGGTCGAGAACGGCTTCGTGATACTTGGGTCCCTCATTTGTAGATTGCCCATTCGAGTATGTCTGGCGAAACGCTGCATAAGTGCCTGCCCCTGCCAGCTCACGCCCCGTCGCGCGATAAAGTCCTTCCATGTAGGGAGGATCGAGAACGACTGCATCCATGGACTCGGCCGCGTACGGCAAATTGCGGCAATCCACGTTTGTTTTCAGGTCCGATGGAAAAAGGCGATATTTGTCCGGTGGGATATTTTTCCAAAAAATACCGGTTCCAAAAGTCACATCCGCCACTCTCGAACCTTCAGGGACGTGCAATTTCAAAACCAGTGGAAAGATCTCGGCGTTGTTGCCGACGTATGCACTAACTATTAGATTCGACGTAGAAACACCGTCCGGGGCTTTGCGTTTGCCGTTCCTTTTGTTTGTCTCTACGGTCTCGAAAAGCGGAAGCGTTTTCATGTTGCTTGCCATTTAGCGCACGCGAATTCCAAAGCCCGCTGTGACTTGGCCAACCATCCAATGCGCCACCGCGCGTTCGCGGAATGCATTCACGAGCATGTCTATTTTATCTGGCGCGACGGCCAGCAGCAAACCCCCCGACGTCTGCGGGTCAAAGAGAACACCGTCCCATTCGTCGGACAAATCCTGTGGTAAAAACACCTTGTCGCGCAAATAGTCACGGTTGCGCGCCGTGCCGCCGGGCATACTGCCGCGTTTCACCAAATCGAACGCGCCGTCCAGAACGGGCAGTCGCTTCAGCTCGAATTCAAACCGCACCTGCGACGCGGACGCCATTTCGTAGGCGTGTCCGAGCAGCGCATAGCCGGAAATATCGGTTGCGCTGCGAATGCCGGCCTTGTGCGCGGCCCGCGCGGCATCGCGGTTGAGCGTCAGCATCCAGCGTATCGCAGTATTCAAATCATCCTCTGACACGATGCCGTTCTTGCCTGCTGTCGTGAGAATACCCGTTCCCAGCGGTTTCGTCAATATCAAAATATCGCCGATTTGCGCGCCGGCTTTGGTAAAAATTTCGCGCGGGTTCACCATCCCCGTGACGGCGATGCCGTATTTGGGTTCTTTGTCGGTGATGGTATGACCGCCCGCGATCACTCCCCCCCCTTCGCGCATTTTTTCCGCGCCGCCGCGCAAAATTTCCGCCAAGAGTTCGAGCGGCAAATCTTCGCGCCAGGCGGCAATGTTCAAACCAAAGAGAACCTCGCCACCCATCGCATAGACATCACTCATCGCGTTGGCTGCCGCGATCGCGCCGAACGTGTAGGCGTCGTCCACCACCGGCGGAAAAAAGTCCATCGTTTGAATGATGGCGCGGTCTTCCGCCAGCCGATAGACGGCGGCATCATCCGGCGCGGCGAGACCCACGAGCAAATTGCGCGCAATCTCCGATTGCGAATAGTCGCTCGCGTCAAACATTCCGGCGAGGGGACGCAAAACTTGCGCCAATTCGGCAGCGCCGAGTTTCGACGCTCAGCCCGCGCAGGATGCGTACGCCGTGAGGCGAATTTGCTTTCCGGTCGTCATGGCAGAGACGCGGATAAAAAATTTCACGCAGGTCGCCAAGGCGCAGAGAAAACCAGAAAATTTTCTCTTGCACGCCCGGTGACTCTGCGTGAGTTATCGGTAGTAAACCAAGTCCGTTTTCAAATCAATCAAAAGCCCAAGGTGTGGTCATGTGCTTTGTCGCGCTCGCACACGCGCCCTGAATTCTGGAGCACTTGAAAGTGAACCGCAGCGGTTTGCGGTGCGGTGATTTCGGATTCGTCGGTGAACGTCATGGGGGCGGCGATGACAGGCGCGGCGGGTTTCGCAAAACTGCCCGCGCTGATGTGCAGAGTTGAGAGCGATGTGGAAAAGGCAAAGGCGCTCGCAAACAGCAACAGCAAAAATGCTGCCACACTCGCGCCGATAACCAACTTGTTCATCTCGTCTGCTCCTTTCGTGAACTCATCAGATTCATCGCGCGTTTCCGTAGATGAACCCAATTTGCCGTTACCCCAACGCGCCGCGTGCAAACCTCAAAACCTGTACGCGACGTTTTACACTTGGCGTGTCGCCGCTGTCTTGCGCGCACAGCAAGCACGGCGACGGACAATCTATTTCATAACCCTGTTCGACGCGCACGTCAATTGCACCTGTGTCCCAATCGCGGTGACGCGTGATATACCTCTGGTTATACATCGTGGCGCGCCGACCCTATTTACGAACACCCGCGCGTCGAGGTTATTATCTGCCGAATAGGTTTCGCGGCAAATTTGCAAGAGCAGCAACCTGCTTTGACAAAGCAATGGCTCATTAAATATACGCTTTTAACTGGCGCGAACGATGAGACAGCCGCAATCTGAGAATGGGTTCCATCGTATCGCTCTCCTTGTTTGAATTGGCGCGCAAGCGCTCGTTTTCTAGGGCGAATTCCGAATTGATTCGAGAGCGGTAGCATAGCGCCTTGTGCGCGTGTGTGCCGAGTTCGACGCCCACAAGTGCCTGCCCTGACCGTAGCTGAAGGGGGCTATACTACCGCACCCGGAATAGGAATCCGCTCTGGTGCGAGGGAAATGGGAATAGATTGAACCGCATCAAGCGGTGGGGTTTTATCGCGTTCGTTGGGGGGGAATGAGGGAGTACCCGTCAAAACCGATTTGTTCACGGCAGCGCGCCCGAGTTAGCCGTACCCCGCCTCGCGCGCCGCAACATCCATTCCAATGGTCAACACGCGTTCGGCGGGCAAGTTCACCTCGCGCGCGAGTTCACGCAGGTCTATGGTCTTGATGTAGCGTTTACACGTCTCACACGTGTAGAGGCGATATGCGCCATCCGCGCTAGGAAAGTAGCCGAGTTTCCCCGGCGCGTCCTCGCCGCAAAATGGGCAGGTGGACCGGTGAAACGCCCACTCCTGATCGCAGCGCGCACACAGCAGCCGCCGCGCGCCGCTCTCTTTTTCCAGCGCCGCGAAATCCGATGCCCCGCCGCAAATCGGACAATAGGCGCGATACCACGCGGCAGTGTCCAGCACTGGCTGCCAAACGCGCGCGTATTCCGCGAGAAAGGGATGCAGCGCGTTGTTGAGGATGAAGGCGGCGAGGGATGCGTATCGCGAATCGCGTATCGCGAATCGCGTATCGCCTGCCGCATCTGGTGTTGGTGGGGTGTGCATTGCAGCGAGGGACGGATGGCGCGTGGAGCGGAGATATTCGCGCACGAGGGGTTCAAGGCGCGCAGGGGGTTGCGCCCAGCTCGCGATTTCGTCGAACGCGTTTTGCTGCTCGACGCGAAATCGCCCGGCGATGTAGCAGAGGGTTTGAAACAGATGCGCAAACGGCTCCCAATCGAGCGTGAGTTCGTCAACGTTCATTACCGGCGCCCCACGCTCCAGACGTGCGTATGGCTCTTGAACGTCCGGTTGGGAATTGGGATTTTGAATTTGAGAATTGCACCGCGCTTCGATCATCGCGATGTGGAGGGCGAGTGTCTCAGCCAGATCGGGTCGCCGCGCCCGTTCGGCTTGAAGATAGACGAGAATTTCGTGATCAGCCACGTGATCCTTTCGCGACATGTGCCTGTTGACTAAAGAATGCTTCGAGCCGTGCGCGTTCGAGGTCATCCACCGTGTCATACAGCACCAGTTTCCGCGCGATTCCTTGCAAGGTTGTCGAAATGTCGGCGCCGTTTCTGGCGATAATCACAATCGGGATGCCCTTGGCGTACGCATAGCCCGCTTCGATTCCAAGTCCCACTCCTTTTTCTGTCAAATCAACCACGACCCCGCCGCTGGAATCAATTTCGGCGAATGACCGTTCCATCAATTCCTCTGCGCTGAATTTGACTTGGCCCCACAGCTCGGTATTCCGGGCGATACAGATTGTTTCAAGCCCGTCTCGTTCCAGTGCAGATGAAATCTGTTCGATGTGTGTACGATTATGGTGGTCTGCATAGTATTTGATCGCGAGAAAAACTTTCATCGTCAGGGATGGAACAAGAGCAGTGTGCGGCGTATTGCGTGGCACGTACCCCATCAACGGAATACATGCCACGCAACACGTTTCACGCTTCACGTCTCACGCTTCGCATTTCACGCCGCGCGTCTGTTGAACGAATGAATTCGTCACTACGTTTCACGTCTCACGCTTCGCATTTCACGCCGCGCGTCTGTTGAACGAATGAATTCGTCACTACGTTTCACGCATCACGTTTCACGTTTCACGTTTGACGTTTCACGTTTGACGTTTCACGTCCTTGCGTTTGCGGAACACTCTCTCTGTCAGCCATTTGCCGTGATGCTCTGCCGCGAATTCCTCACTCACTGTGCCTTCGAACATGGCGGTGATGGACTCGCGCATCAGCGGGTGGACCGCGACGAGATAGATGTGCAGCATGAACAGCAGCACCGTCGCGATGACAGAAAGGTCGTGCACCACCACGCTGAGCAGGAACAGGTCCGGCGGTACGCTGCCTCTGCCGAACCACATCACCAAGCCGGTGATGACGAACAGCCAGAACGTGACGATTTGGGTGAGCGCGTTGAACTTTTGCCCCGCATTGTACTTGCCTTGTGGCGGCATTGTTCCGGTGCGCCCGTGAGCATAGTAATTCCACGCGTTCTTGAGCCAGCCCCAATCGTCCGCGCCCCAGCTAAAGGATTCCTTCAGACTGTAGAAAAACTCGCGCGGCGACCAGATGAGGTAGATCAAAGGCGCTGCCATAAAGACCACTGCCGCAGCCCGGTGCGCCAGCCGCGCGGCTTCGCCGGACGCGCCAAGCGCAAAGGGTTGGAACCATGGTACGTAGAGGAACATTCCGGTGCCGAGCAGCACCGTGAACGCGAAAAAGTGTACCCAGTGCGCGACCCGTTCGGCGGCGGTAAAACGCAGCACCAGCGCTTGCTCCGGGCGCGCAGCGACATCCGTTGCCACACTTGCCATCTTACACCTCCTCCTTCTCCGCCGGCGCCTCTGGCGCCGGCGCGGCAAGGGACTCGACATGATTGAGACGGGAACGGCGTGTCGCGACCCAGTTGAGCGCCAGCCCGACCACCGCCAGCGCGGTGGCGACATAGCCAAACGGTTGGATCACGTTCTGCCACGCGCTCGCCAGCACCGGGTACTGCGGTGAATCCGGCAGCCCGTACGCCGACGCGGGCGCGGTCAAGACGTACATCCGTCGCAAGCCGCCCAACTCGTTTTCGCCATACACGCGCGCCTCCGGGTAGCCGCGCGCTTTCAAGGTCTCAACCCGCTCTTTTGCCTTTGTGATCATCGCGGTGCGCTCGCCGAACTGGAGCGCGCCGGGGGGGCAGGTCTTGACGCACGCGGGCGTCATCCCGTTCGTCACACGGTCCTGGCACATGTTGCACTTGCTCGCCTTGGCTTCGCCGGTCAACGCGTTGATCGTTTCCATGCGCGGGATGCCAAAGGGACACGCCTCCGCGCAGTACGCGCAGCCGTTGCACAAGTCGCGCTCGAACGACACGAACCCCGTCGCGTTTTGCTTGAGCGCGCCCGTCGGGCAGACATCTACACACGCCGCGTTGGTGCAGTGCAGGCAGCTCGATTGCAGGAACAGCCACTGGAACTTGCCGCCGGATTCGTACTCGTGGAACGTGATGCGCGACCACGTATTCGATTCCAGGTCGCGCGGATTTTCATACGTACCAGTCTGCGTCGTCTTGGTCGCCGAGAGGTCCCACCACTGCTTGCAGGCGATCTGGCAGCCGCGACAGGCGGTACATTTCGATGCGTCTACGAGGAGTGTTATTTGGCTCATAGTTTCACCTCTACGCCTTCTTAACGTCTACCAGAAATGCCTTGTATTCTGGGATCATAGAGTTACCGTCGCCGACGTGTGGGGTGAGATCGTTCGCGCTGTCACCCGTCGCGACGCCGACCCAGCTATAGTGCCACGGCATGCCGACGTGGTGCACCTTCTTGCCGTCCACGGTGTACGGTTTCCAGCGCGCCGTGACCATCGCGACCGCCTTGATCTTGCCGCGTGCGCTCGCAACCTCAATCGCATCGCCGTTCTTGATTCCCTTTTCGGTCGCGAGCTCTTGCGAGATTTCGACGAACATGCCCGGCTGCGTTTCCGAGAGCCACGGCAGGTAACGCGTCATCGCGCCCGCCTGGAAATGCTCGGTCAGGCGGAAGGTCGTGCAGACGATCGGGAATTTGTCCGGAGTGCCGACGCTGTCGCCAACATCCTTGCCCGCGTCGGTGCTGAAAACCTTGACGACCGGGTTGACCTGCGTTTTCGAGAACGGATTGGCGATTGGCGATTCGAGCGGCTCGTAATGTTCCGGCAGCGGACCTTCGTTCAAACCTTTTGGCGCAAAGAGCCAGCCCTTGCCGTCGGCTTTCATCAGGAACGGGTCGGTACCGGATTGCGCAGCAAGTCCGACGCCCGCGGGATTCGCCTTGGCGTCGGGTTTTTTCGTCGGCGCGAAATCAGGCACATCGTAGCCGACCCACTTGCCGAGGATCGGGTTGCCTTGCGCGTCTTTGGCGCCCGAATCCGCGTTGGGGTCCCACCAGATCAATTTTTTCTTTTCATCCCAGGGCGTGCCGTCCGGTCGCGCCGACGCGCGATTGTAGACGATGTGGCGGTTCGCGGGCCACGCCCAGCCCCAGAACGGGAAGGTACCCATCCCGCCGGGGTCTTTTTGCCCGCGCCGTTTCGCGGCGGGCATCACAACACCGGTGCCGTCGTCCGCAGGCGCATAGTATCCCGAGTAAATCCAGCAGCCGCACGCGATCGCGTCGAAATTTGCCGCGCCGGCGATGGTGGCAAAGCCGGGGATCACCGCGCCTTTTGCCACGAGCACGTTGCCCGCTGCATCTTTGACCGCGTCCAAAGCATAACCGTTGATCTCGCGCGCGACTAGACCGGCATCCACCGTATCGCCGTAATCCCAGACGAGGTCGAGGATCGGGCGGTCTTTTGCCGCGCTGCTGTCCTTGTACGCGGCTTTGATGGTTTTGATGAGTCGGTCGAGAATCCAGATATCCTCTTTTGCCTCGCCGGGCGGCGCTCCCACTTTGTTGCGCCACTGGATCAGTCGCCCACTCGTCGTAATGCTGCCCGCCTTTTCCATCGCGTCTGCCGCAGGCAGCAGAAACACTTCGGTCTTGACGGACTTGGGGTCAACGCCGGGCGCGCGCCAAAATGACGTCGTCTCGGTGTCGAACAATTCCATCACGACCATCCAGTCCAAGTTCTCGAACCCTTTGCGCTCAAAGCGCGCGTTCGGTCCGCTCACGTAGGGGTTTTGCCCCATCACGAACATGCCCTTGATCGTCCCCTTGTACAGCGCTTCAAAGAGTGGAATCCACGAATAGTTGCCGGACGACTTGGGCAGATAGTTGAATGCGTAATCGTTCTCCTTGGTCGCCGCGCTGCCCCACCACGCCTTGAGCAGCGAAGTGGCAAAGCGCGGTCCATTCGACCAAAAGCTGGTCGTGTCGAATTTCGCCGCGTACGTTTTGAAATCGGTTTGCTTGTTGGTTGGCAGACCGAGATAACCGGGGAGGTCCTGAAAGAGCAGCGCCATGTCGGTCGAACCCTGCACATTCGATTCGCCGCGCAACGCGTTGACGCCGCCGCCGGGCACGCCGACGTTGCCGAGCAGCAATTGGAGGATTGCCATCGCGCGCACGTTTTGTGTGCCGACCGTGTGCTGGGTCTGACCCATCGCGTAGAGGATGGTGCCCGATTTATCCGGCGCGCCCGAAGCGCAAAACATTTGCGCGACTTGCAGGAACTGGTCTTTGGGCGTGCCGCAAACGCGCTCGACCATTTCTGGCGTATAACGCGCGTAATGCTGCTTGAGCAGTGAAAAGACGGTGTTGGGTTCGTCAATGCTCGCGGCTTGCTTGGGCACGCTCACCTCTTTTTCGACCTCGACCTCATTGCCCGACGCGTCTTTTTGTTTGACCTTGACGGTTAGTTTTTCTGTCTGATACTGCCAGCTCGCCGCGTCGTACGCTTTGGTGTCCTTGTTGAAACCGGAAAAGACGCCGTCGAGATCGGCGGGACCTTTATAGTCGGGATTGATTAGGGTGAGCGCATTGGTGAATGCCTTGACGTACGCTTCGTTAAAGAGCTTGTTCTGGAGCGCATAATTAATCATGCCGCCCAAGAACGTAATGTCCGTGCCGGAGCGGAGCGGCGCGTACAAATCGGCTTTTGCCGCGCTGCGGTTAAAGCGCGGGTCAACCACGATCAATTTCGCGTCGCGCTCTTCCATTGCCTGATTGATCCATTTGAAGGCAACGGGGTGATTCTCGGCGGGATTCCCGCCCATGATCAAGATCGCGTCGCTGTTCTTGAGATCAACCCAATGGTTGGTCATTGCGCCGCGACCAAACGTGGGGCCCAGACCGGCCACCGTGGACGAGTGTCAGATCCGGGCTTGGTGCTCGAGGTAGGCGATGCCGAGCGCGCGCGAGAACTTGGTGGCGAGGTAGCAGTCCTCGTTGTTGTTCGCCGCGCCGCCGAGCCAGGCGATCGCTTCGGTGCGATTGACGGTGACATCGCCCTCTTTTTCTTTGAAGGTCGCGTCGCGGGTCGTCTTGACGCGCTTGGCGATTTCGCCAACTGCCCAGTCCCAGCTCTTTTCTTCCCATTTGTCGCTGTTGGGCGCGCGATAGAGCACCGTCTTGAGGCGCTTGGCGTCGTTGGCGAGTTGTGGAATCGCGAGCGGTTTGGGATCGAGCGTGCCGCGATTGTGGATATTGTCCGGGTCGCCTTCGGTGTTGAGGATGTGACCCTGCGCATCGGTCGCAACGATCACACCGCAGCCGACCGAACAATAGGGACAAAGACTCGCCGCTTCGCCCACGCGCTTGTGCAGCGGAAAATTCGCCGTGGTCGCCGCTGCCGCCGTTCCAGTAGGCAGCAGCAAACTCCCCGCGGTGACGCCGCTCATTTTCAAAAAGTCGCGCCTTGAAACGTCCATTGCTTTCTCCTCCTTCGGGAACAAAAGTGTAGTTTTGGCACTATCGTCTTACAATCCGCGTTTTCACCTCCTCTGAGAATGTGACGGGTGACGAGTGACGAGTGACGGGGTTTCATCCGCTCGCGCGGTATTCCAGCGCATCATCCGTTGGCAGCTCTTCCCGCGCCCATTTTCATTCTACTGCGAGTGCGCCGCAAAGAGTTGGCAACGAACGTATTCTACAAGACACAACGTAGGGCGATTTGCAAACGCTGTTTGCAGAAATCGCCCTACATGTTCCAGTCAGACAAATTTACAGCGCAAGGGAGTTCGCCGCGTGGACGAACGAGCAAGCTTTGGATCGAGCAAGTAGAAACAGGAATTTCCCAGTACTTTCCAATCTCACTGTGCGTTTGATGGAATATCTGGCGCAGGGTTACTTGCTAGGACGAGCGTGTAGAAGCGTGAGGAAATATGTCTTGAATTTTGTACATTCAAAGTCAAAACTGGGTCGGAATTCGGTCAAAATAGGCAAAGGTCAAATGGTTGTCACTTTAGCCAGTTTCTCCATTCGTCCCGTACGCCTGGTGAGCCATACCAGAAACAGCGCCATTACCAAACCCACCAGCATCATTCCAGTGGTGTTGTCGGGACGACCTATCCGTAAATTACGATAGACGGGACATCCCATCTCGAACTGCCGACACACCCGAAATGGGTGTAACAAAACAGTTACGTGGGGTGCCCGATCAGAATGTCTGCATTGAACGCGTTGCGGAAAAGGAGGTGCGCAAGTAACTCGGTCCTAACTTGTTATCTCGGATGTACAAACGCTTCCCATACGCGACCCTATCGCTCCGCTTCTTCGATATTGCCCCATTCTTGCTCAATGCCACACCGTTGTTTTTCTTTGTCGCTGATCCGACCGAGCACGTGTACAGCACAACTGAATCAAGTCATCAACAGCTGTTCGTATCGAAGGGAACTTCCCACGCGCCTTGTGGCGCACTTGAAACAATATCAAGCACGACACTGCTTGACCAGTGTCTTGATGCTGTTGCACACCGGCAGTCGGATGATCAGTGATGCGACGAGTTATGCTGTTGCCCGTCACCGAGCCGGCCCCGAGTAAAGCGAAGGGGCATCCGTCATATTTTCAAGCGAGGAATTTCCCACGCGCCTTGCGGCGCACTTGGCATCACGCACTATGCGACTCGTCGTTTGGTAAAACCAAACAAGGTACTAGGTGCGATGATGCGTCGCCATCACATATTCAGGAGAGCAAAACTCATGTTCACCAAAACGAGACTTGCGGGGGGCTTGGCTCTGGTTATGGCGTTTGCCATTCTCGTGATCGCCATCGCGCCAACCCCGACGCGCGCAGCCAGTCACCGTGAAGCGCCATTGATTTCGATGGACCCCGAAGCGGACATTACTGACTTTTTCATGTTCCGCAGTTACGAGGATGGGCAATCCAACAAAGTGGTGCTCATCATGGATGTGATTCCGGGCGAAGAACCTAGCTCGGGCCCCAACTATTACAATTTTGATCCGAACGTTCTCTACAGCTTTTACATTGACAACGATCAAGACAGTAAAGCGGATGACGTCCGCTTTGAATTTCAATTCAAATCAACTTTGCGCGGCATTAACAAGGACGCAGGGTTATTCCTTTCCTATGTCGCGCTGCCGCCCATCACTGCATTGGATGGCGCCGGATCGGAGGGCTTGGGCTTGCGCCAGACGTACAACGTGACGATGGTGAAGGGCAACAAGCGCCATGTCATCGGCGAGAACTTGTTCGCCGTACCCTCGAATGTGGGTCCGCGGACAATGCCCGATTATGATGCACTCGCCGCGCAGGGCATCTATGATCTTGGCGACGGGGTGCGCGTCTTTGCCGGACAGCGCGACGATCCTTTCTATATTGACTTGGGCGCGATTTTCGACACACTCAATCTGCGCGCCCCCGGGACCGATATGCTCTCTGGCTTTAACGTTCACACCATCGCCCTTCAAGTGCCGGCGAGTATGCTGACGCACGATGGCAAAGGACCGGATGCAACCGAGACGCCCAAGCTCGGCGCGTATGCCGGTACCAGTCGGCGCAAGACGACAGTGCTGCACAGTCAACGCGAAGGCAGTACCCACGACGGTCCCTGGATTCAGGTTCAGCGTCTCGCTAACCCGCTGGTCAACGAAGCCATTATCGGGACGAAAGACAAAGATAAATGGAACGCGCTCGCGCCGCACCAAGAAGCGCAATTCCTCGACTATTACGAGAACCTGAGGTTGGACACGGCGCTCAAGCTGGTCTTTGGCGCGGATGCCGCGCCGCTGCTCAACGTGCGCGATCTGCTGCTCAAATACAATCCCAGTGACGAGCGCCTGTCGGAACTCTTGCGGTTGGACGTAAGTGTTCCGCCGGTTGCACTCGGCTCGCAGAAACGCCTAACCGTGCTGGATGGTGATAACGCAGGTTGGCCCAACGGGCGTCGCCCGATTGACGACGTCACCGACATTGCTATCCGCGTCATCGGTGGCACTAACTATCTCAGCGCCAGTGACGGCGTGGATGCCAATGACAAACCGCTGCCGGATGTCTTTCCCTTTGTCTCATCGCCGTGGGATGGACGCAACCGCTTCCATGTGAGTCCATAGAGCGAATTCCGGTGACTACTCAGGTATGACCAAACTGCGACGGTTTTTTCATTGTAAAGCACACTTTGAGCTGCGATACTCATGGCGATGACTTCAAGCCCAATGTTCACGCACGAACAGATTCATGCGGTCTACCAACAAGGCGAAGACGCGGTCTTTGTTATGGTCGAGCAACTGGTCCAACGAATCATACAATTGGAAGTGCGTGTTCAAGTTCTGGAAGATCAACTCGCCAAGAATAGCGGCAACAGTAGCAAACCGCCTTCCAGCGATGGACTGCGCAAGCCGCGCACCCAGAGTTTGCGGCAACCCAGCGACAAACCCACGGGTGGGCAACCGGGTCACCCTGGGCATACGCTGAAAGCAGTGGAACCGCCGAACCACATCCGTGTGCATCCC
>JACQWQ010000278.1 GCA_016209205.1 Chloroflexota bacterium | reverse complement strand
GACGCTCTACCAAACGCTTCAAGACCAGGAAGGTGTGGCGTGCGCCTCGGTAGGTTTAGCAAGGGTCGCTCTTGAACAAGGCGAGTACGAGCGCGCCGAGATGCTGTTTGAGACGAGTCTGGCGCTCCGCCGCGCCCTCGGCGATTACAACGGAGTCGCCTATGTGCTTGGTGACCTGGGGGATTTGGCGCAGAGTCGCGGCAATTTGATGCGGGCAGCCGAATATTATCGGGAATCCATATCACTGGCGCAAGCACAAGACAGCCGGGCGGCGCTCGCGTGGGCGCTGTCGGGGCTGGGGTTTGTCGCGCTGGCGGAACGAGACTCGCGCGTCGCACACGAGCACTTGACGTCGAGTCTGGCAATGTTTCAAGAAATGGACGACGCGCTGGGCGTCGTTCTCTGCCTCGTGGGATTCGCAAGCGCGTGGGTGACGTTTGGACCTGCGGATGAATCGACGCGCGCCGTACGCGTGTTGGGCGCAGTGGAAATGGAGCTCGAGCGTCTCGGCGCGCGAATGTGGCAGCCGTTTGCGACCGAATATGCGCGCACGAAAGGCGTGGCGCGTGTGCAATTGGACGCGGCAACTTTTGACGCGGCGTGGGCAGCGGGGCGCGCGATGAAGTTGGAGCAGGTAAAGGTTATCGTGTTTTGAAAACGACTGGCTGCTGTTTACATCGGTCGGCGTTTGGCGCGGCGCGGAGCGCGGCGCGGTAGGACGATAATTGGCTCCGGCAGCTCCTCAGATGTGCTTTCCTCCTCCGGCGGTTCGGTCACGAGCAAGTTTGCGCGTCGCAAGAGCCGAAAGTACAGCCAGAGCAGTGGGATGGCGGCAAGCGTCGTAATCAGTGTCGCTTCAGTCGTTATCGTCATTCCAATCTTCATCGGTCTCAAATTCACCTTCGTCCCCATCTTCGTCCTCTTCATCCTCGTCCTCGCCGTACTGCGGCGGCAGCTTGCCGTGCTGCGCGACCAAGTGCGGATACGCTTGCGCGGGCGCGTCGGGCTGGGCATCAATCAACTGCACGTCGAATTCATGCTGGTCGCCGAAATCAAACAGATAAAGAAAGTGTTGTTTCATTCGCAGCGGCACATTCTTGAGCGCGGTGTCACTGGAATAACGCGCCTCGCGTGTGCTGTATTCCGTTTCCTTGTCCCAAGCCGTTCCGCTCAAATAAAACGAGTAGAGATGGTCGTTGTCAAAATCTGCCGCGTCCTGAATGGCAAGATGCAAATCTTCCAGCGTTTGGTCGCGGCGCAGTTCCAGAATGAACCACACATCATCTGCTTGTTTGTATTCGACTTGGAAACGATAGAGCTGCGCATTGGCGAGCGGGTTGGGCGATGGCGGCAGAAGGAGCGGCTGTGTGCGCGCCTGCGCCAATGCGGGATCATTGCGCAATGTATCCAACGTTTCGTCAGACCACGCGTGCTGCATGTTTTCAAGCAAGTGCATATCCGCGCCGTAGCTGTCCAAGACCTTGACCAATGGTTTGATCAACGGCGCGAGGTCGTCCAGAGCTCGATCCATTTCGGTCGGGTGAATCACACTGCGCCGCGCCAAAAAATTCAAATACGCGGGCCCAAGTTCCATGAGCGCGCCGACGGGATACGGCTCGCTGCCAAACAAATCGAATTTGCCCGCGAGGATGCGGTCGAGCAATTTGTATTGGGGAATGAGCGGAGAGCTTGGAATATGCGCGGCGGCGCGTTTGCCCTTGGGGCGCGCAGCGAGCGCGGTTTCGATGGATTGTTGCCGCAAAATCTGATGCAGCCAGCGGTGCGCCATATTGCTGCGGGTATAGGGAACGCTGACGCCAGCGTTCCCTATACCCGCGCGTTTCAGTTCCGCCATGAATTCATAGAGCAGCGCCGCAACATTTTGCGCCCATGTTTCGGCGTCAACGTCATTGCCAAAATCAGCGCGCTGCCATGCGGAAGGCGCGGGTGCGGCAAGCCGCGCGACCGCTAGCTCTAACCACACCGGATTGTAATTCCCGATGGCGCGAATGCTCTCGACGAGTGCTGGATCGTCGGCGCGCGGCTGTGGAGTCGTTTCCAGATACTGAAAGAGATTGAGATCGAGGATCACTTCAAAAAAGTCGTTTACACCGGAGGGCGTAATGTCGGGATCGTCGGAAACGCGGTCCCACGCCAGTTTCATTTCCTCCAGCAGCGTGGACGTTTGCCCGTGATACAGGAGCGCATCCAAAACGCCGAAAAATTCCTCAGTCTTGTCGGCGGCAATCTGCGCGAACTGCGCGGCGAGCGTGTTGACGCGATCCCACGCTTGATCGGCGATGGCATCCTTGAGCAGACATTCCAAGATAAAAGGATATTCGGCGGAATAGACTTGGGGCATCGCTGCTTCCAACTGGTCCGCTAACGTTTTGAATTGCGCCCGTGCGGCGGGATTGTGGCGCGGGTGGCTATCGTCGCGGATTGCCAACAGCATCTCGAATGCCTCTTCGCCGTCGAGGCGTTTTTCGTCAAGGCGCTTGCGAAAGAATGCAACTTTGCCGTCGAGGTCTGCCTCTCGAAAATTATCCCACTCGGCTTGCGCCAAGTCGTCCTCCGCCGAAGGGGCTGGGACAGTTTCGGCAGGCAAACTCTGCTCGTGCGGGCTTGGTTCGCGCGCGAGCTCATTCGTTTGCGCGGGGGGCGTGATTGTCGCACGCGCAGCTTGTTCATCTTGATTCAGATGGCAATGTTTGTATTTTTTGCTGCTGCCACACCAGCACGGATCATTTCTGCCCAAGTTGCGAGAGTTCATCGGTTAGCGAACCTTTCATCAAAAATCTGGGACACCGTGCGGATGCTCTAAACGGGCAAGTGTGGAGCCCCGCTGTCGTGTTTTCATTCAGCGTCGCGTGTGCGTGGCGCGGTGCAGCGCGGTTTTTAATTCGGCTTGAAAAGCGCTGTGCCGTGGAAAACGCTGGCGCACGTCATTCACGAGCGCGTTTGCTTCCGTCGGGTTTTCCAATTGGAATGCTTCCGCGCACGCGGCAACCAGCAACGCGGCTTTGTCATAACTTTTCCGATGCTGACCACTCACAATCGCGTTCACACGTTGCTGTGTCACATCCAAACACCACGCCCGGAATGTTTCACGTTCCGCGGCGCTCAACGCGGCGCGGGCGAAACGTTCGGCGTACGCGCGCGTGAGACGCGTACCCAATGTTTCCGTTCCGGTTTGGGTTAGCATTCCCGGAAAATATCCGACACTGTTGTGCAGGGTTTGGGTGACAAGTTGGGTGAGGTTCGACGGAAGCTCGTTCATGCCCCGACGCGAGAACAACACGAGAAATATGGACAACACCAGTCCCTGTGTACTCTCTGTGCTGCTCCACCCCAATACCTTTTCGCTTGCCGCGAGACGGTGCGCTTGTTCCCATGCTCCCGCCAAAAGATACGCGTGCGCGAGCGTTGACTGGTGCGCCCATACCGGTTGTTCCAGAAAATCCTTTTCCCACGAAACAGCCGCGAGGGAAGCGCCAGAGTGTCCCGGTGGTTTTGCCAAAAAAGCGACCAGAGCTTGCGCCGCGCGCAGCATTTGCACATCGCGCTCGTCCGGTGCAGGGGCAACGTCCCATAGGTCCAGCAGGCGCGCCAACGTGGGCTGCGCCTGGAAGGCTTCCCAACGCGCGGCGCGCAGCGATTCGTTTTCACCCAACTGGGCAGCCGCGCGTGCCCAATGATCCGCCACCGCCGCGCGCACTGGGAGCGCGGCGGGCAGAACCGTCAATGCTTCGCGCGCGGCGTCAAGGACTTGAAGCCAGCGTTCCTCTTTTTCCAAAGCCGTGAACCAATCAAGATACGCGCGGGGACGTTGCGCGCCTTCCATCCGCGCTAGCTGCTCCAACCCGGCGGTCCCTTGCGCGAGTTGAATTGCTTCGCGCAGCCACGCGTCCGCGTCTGGACCATTTTGGGTGCGCAAAAAAGCAATCCACGCAGGGAGAAAAGATTCGTACTCGGGCAGCGGCTTGACGGAAATCTGAATGAGGTCGTTCAACGTCGGACGCAGCGCTGCAATCCATACGCGAACTTGGCGCAGCTGTTCGAACAAGACGCGGGGGTGTTCTGCTGCGGGCGCGGTCTCATAGACGGCGCGGAGATAGCGCGCGCTTTGCTCGGCGCTATCTATGGCAAGGTCGTTCGCACTGACCCCGCGCCCGTAATCGTCCTGAATTTGTTGCGCCTGAAACAGCTTTTGGAACGCGTCGCGTGCAAGGACCAAATCACCGCTTTCGAATGCGGCTTGGGCTTGTCCGAATAATGCGGTGAAAGATTCAGCAAAATCTGCATACGGTCCGAGCGCGTCTTCCTCTCCATATTCATCCCAACCATGTTCCTCGACCTCGTATTCGGCATCCTGCATCTCTGCTTCGAGGTCTTGGACAAGATCGTCAATCTCATCCAGCAAGTCAGCGCCCACCGATTGACGCGCGGGTTCGCTTGAGGGCAGCGGCGCTTGCAATTTTTCTACAAAGCCCTGCCGCTCACCCGGTGCAACTTGCCCTGCCATCGCGCGCAAAATCGCGCGCAGCTCCTCGACAGATGATTCGGCGAGTCGCTGCTCGAGAGTTTCCCAAAACGCTTTCAGTGACATCTTTTCCATCGGAGCATGTCTCCTTGCGCCAATCCGACGCGTGCGCTTGGTAGCATGGCGTCATAATATTCCTCCCAGCAATCCAGCAAGCGCATTACGTCATCGGGATCAACGCCTGCGAGAATTTTCTGAATCCGCTTGCCTTCGTCGCCGAGATAGACCCAGCGGTATTGTTTGGCGATTTCCTTTTTCGCGCGTTCCACGTCGCGCGGGGTATCGCGGCAAACAGCTGATTCGATTTCATCCACATCCAAGCCATATTCGGACCAATCCAGTCCATCCACCTCACACTTTTCAATCGCGGTGGCGGACATTTGGCGCAGCGTGACGCTGTCCCAAGCGATTATTACAGTCGGCTTGCCGCGCTTGGGATGGTCAATGCTCGATACCCGTCCCTGCCATCCGCTCAGGTCTTGGTCCCAATCCGGGTCCTGGATTCCGGCGCGGACGCGCACGCAATCGCCAATTTTGAAATCCATTTCGTTTGTCTTCATGTAATGAATATTCTCCCGCTCAATTTCTGCGAGCGTTTCCAGCACGGCTTGCTCCATCGGACGGATGCTCGTCAGAGACGAACTAAAATCGAGGTCTTCCGAAAAGCGGGGACTGTCGTATAACGTGCGCAAGGCAGTGCCGCCTTTGAAATAAATCCTGTCGGTTTGCGGCTGCTGATAGAAATAGGACAAGAAGACATGCTGCAGATATTCGCGGCGAACATTCAGTTCCGTCGTTTGGAATTTGTGAGCCAGGTCACGGAGGGCATCGTTTGAGATCATAGGAATTCGCGCACAAGTTGTTCTAACTTGGGTCGTTGAAACAACTGGGCATATCGTTGAATCTTTTGCGCGTTCAAAGCGGATATATTTAAGCGATCATTGAATGGTTTCTTGCCGAGGGCGACAAAATAGAAATAGTCCACGAATGCCTTTTCCGGCTCCGCCAGCAGAATCGTTTGACCATCGCGTTTCGTGGGTATGTACCCAGTGAATGCTTCTTGCTTGATCGTCAAGTAGGAAAAGGTCTTGTCTGCGATGGTGAAGGTGCGTGTGGGTTTCGTTGTAGCGGAAGTAACGCCATAGACCATTTCAGGAAGAAGGTGGTAGCGCGCGAGAGCATATTCAAAGGAAAGATAGGAGGGACGATAGAGCTGGTTGGCGATTTCCTCTTCGGAAGGGAGTGGCTCCTGGAGCGCATACAATCCGCGTTTTAGCCGGAGGAAAACACCGTCTTTGGAGTATTCTTCGAGGAAATATTTGGTTTGGTCAGGTGTCGCACGAAACAAGCGCCCGAACTCACGCGGGGTAAAGATGCAAAGATTGCGCTTGAGGAGTGCCGAGCGAACCGAAAACGGTTTCAGTAAAGTGGACATAATTGCCCTTTTCTGAAATCATTTTAGATGAGCCATGGACCCTTGTCAAGAGTAGGTTTTCCACATAAAGAAAGATGGACTTCCAGCCATCATGAATGAGTGGAAATCCGTCCTTTTTTACCTTGGGTAGTTTATTTGCTCGGAAATTGGAGATTGGCCCGTCCTGACGCTACGAAAATCTTTCCTCCAAATAGGGATCTCCCCGCATGTGGTATCCATATCCTTCCCAAAAGCCCGGGCGGTCGTTGGTCATGAATTCGATGCCGCGCAGCCATTTTGCACTTTTCCAAAAATACAGATGCGGCAGCAAAAAGCGCAGCGGGTAGCCATGATCGGGTTCGAGGGGCAGGTCGTTGTAGGTGTACGCAAGCATTGTGAATGGATCACTCAAACACTCTTCAAGCGGAACGTTCGCGGTGAAATCGTGCTCACTGTGCAGCATGATATATCTCGCTTCGGGTTTTGGCTTGGCCGTTTCCATCACCCAACGCCACGGCACGCCGCGCCATTTCGTGTCGAATTTGCTCCAGCGCGTGACGCAGTGAATGTCCGTTACAACTTCGCTGGTCGGCAGTTTTACAAATTCGTCCCACGTCAAGCGCACGGGATTTTCCACCAGTCCCCAAATTTTGAAATCCCACGTCTTTGGATCGAACGGCGGCACACTGCCATAGTGCAAGACCGGAAATTTTTCCGTCAGATATTGCCCCGGCGGCAAGCGCCCACCTTTCGAATCGAACGGACGCGTCGGATTTGCTTTTTTCAAACGCTGCACTTTGCCCAGCGGATCCCACGTTGCCACAAGCATACCTCCCTGATTTGGAAGTTAGAGGTTGGAGGTTGGAGGTTGGAGGTTAGAAGTTGGAGGGTAGAAAGTTGGAGGGTAGAAAGTTGGAGGGTAGAAAGTTGGAGGTTAGAAGTTGGAGGTTGGAGGTTGGACTCTGATTTCCAACTTCCAACTTCCAATTTCCAATTTCCAACTTCCAACTTCCAATTTCCAATTTCCAACTTCCAACTTCCAATTTCCAACTTCCAATTTCCAATTTCCAATTTCCAATTTCCAACTTCCAACTTCCAATTTCCAATTTCCAACTTCCAATCTCTATATAGTCTGGCGGCAGGGCAAAATGTTACTTGTCCAGATCGGAATTGAGCGGCAGCCGCATTCGCACGGTCGTCCCATGCGCATGTCCTTCGGCAGGGCTTGCAATTTCCAATACCCCTTGGTGCGCTTTGACAATTTGATTTGCCGTGAACAAGCCCCAACCCAAACTCGTGTCTTCGGCAAAAGCGTGTTTGGTCGTATAGCCCGGCTCGGTGACATGCGCCAAATCGCCCGGCGCAATTCCGATGCCGGAATCCGTCAACGTCGCCAGCACCGTATCCTGCGTCCTCAAATAACACGTGCTGAAGTGGATTGCGCCCTCCCCCTTCAGCGCCTCTACCGAATTCTGAATCAGGTTCATCAGTACTTCTTGCAATTGATCGGGGTAGCCCTGCATCACGGGGAGATTTTCATCCAACTCGACAGAGAGCACGATGCCCAGACGCGCCAAGCGTTCGCTATACAAATCGAGCACGTCGCGCGCAATGCCGTTGAAAGAAAAGGGAATCCGTTCGCGATGTGCGCCGACCGAAATTTGGCGAAACGCGGCGGTCCAGCCGGCAATCCGCTGTGCGTGTTCCACGATTTGGTTCGTACGTTCCAGCGTTTCCGGTTCGTGCGCGTGCAGGATGGCGAGCATTTGGGCGTAACCGATAATCGGCGTTAGCGCGTTGTTGATTTCGTGCGTCAGACTGCGCGCCAAACTGGCAATCGCGGCGCGCCGCGCGGCAGTCACCAGCTGCAATTGCGCCTCCCGCAATTCCCGCACCACCTTTGCCAATTCTTGCGCTTGCGCGCCTTGTTCCTGCGCGCGGCGTTCCGCATCCGCGCGCCATTTGCGAATCTCTTGCAAATCCGCAAAACGCGCCACGGCCAGTTCCAGCGCGCGTTCCAAATCATCTTCGCGCACCGGTTTTGTCAAAAACGCGCTGGCGCCGGCGGCTACGGCGAGTTCCAACGATTCGCGGTCGTCCAACGCGCTGACGATCACGATCGGGGCAACCAAATCGCGCGCCAGTTCCGCCGTCGCCGTCCACCCATCCATTACCGGCATGCGCAAATCCATCAGCACGATGTCGGGCTTGAGTTCGCGCGTCAGCGCGATCACTTCCAGCCCATTTTGCGCATTGCCCACCACCGTGTGCCCCAAACGCACCAACATCCGTTTGAGCAATTCCGCCGGCAGCACTTCGTCCTCGGCAATGACGACGCGCCAGGCGTGGTGCAGCGCGCGCACATTTCCGTACGAAACAGTTTCGGCGTTGCGAAAAGATTGTGTCATCGCAGTTCCTCTTCCAGTCCAAAGTGTACCGTCGCCGTCGCCCACTGGTCGTTTTGGATCAAGCTAAACTTGCCGTGTAAATCTTTTTCCACCAACGTGCGCACCAACGTCAAGCCCAACCCGGCGCTGGCACCCAACTCAAATCCTTCGGGGAGACGCTTGCCGTTATCTTGCAATAGAAATTCTACTTGCGACAGTTCGCGCATCACTGTAAATCGCAAGACCAACGGCTCTTGCGCTGTCTCGTCCAAACCGTGGCGGAGCGCGTTCGTCGCCAGTTCATTCAAGACCAATGCCAACGTCGTCGTCTGCCGCATCGCCAATTGGACGTGCGCGCCGGAAGTTTCAATTTGGATTTGGGCGCCGGGCTTGGCAAGATTGCGCACCGTGTCGCTCAACACCTGCGCGCCCAGGTCCAAAAGATCCACGTACGCCAGTGGGGTACGCGCCAGCAGCGCATGGGCCGTGGACATGCTCTGCACCCGGCCCAACGTTTCACTGAGAATCTGCTCGCGCGTCTCGTGTTGTTCATCTAACGCCATGTACAAAAGCGAAGTGATTGCCGCTAGATTGTTTTTCACGCGATGTGAAAGTTCACGCAGCAGTGCGGCTTTGACTTCGGCATCGCGCTTGGTTTGTTCATAGAGCCGCGCGTTCTCGATGGCGATGGCGAGTTGATTCGCAAAAACCATCAAGAGCTGTTCCACCCGCGCGTCGAACGCGTCGGGTGCTTTGGCTTCCAGATTCAAAACGCCGATCACACGGTCCCCGACCCGGAGCGGCAAGCACAATTCAGACATGATGTACGGCGAAATCTCGTGATAGCGCGGGTCTTGCGTTACATCACCCACTCGCACCGTCCGTCCGTGTTCGACGACCCAGCCGACTATCCCTACCCCACGCGGAGCGATAGGGTGCGTGGTATTCAACTCGGCGTTGCCGACCATGACCAGCGGCACGAGCGCGCCGTCGGCTTCACGCACTAGACTTACCTCGCCGATGTCAAAATCAGTGAACCGCGCCGCCGACTCTAACGCGCGACTCCCCAGGGTTTGAATGTCGAGCATCCCGCCCAATTCGCGCGCAAACCGGTACAGGGTTTCTGTTTCTGCCAGACGCTGCTGCGCGGCACGGTACAGTTTCGCATTCTCGATCGCAATGGCCGCTTGCGCCGCCAAACTTGAAGCCAGGCGCAACTCATCATCGGAAAAAGTGCGTTTCCCTTTGCGGTCGCCCAATTCGACCAACCCGATCACTTGACCCTTGCCGACCAGCGGCACGAGCAAGACCGACTGCCACGCATAATCTTGTAAATAGGTTTGCGTCTCCAGATTATTTGTCGGGTCATCGGCGTGCAGGGCCACAACAGATTCGTGCTGCAAGACCTTTGCCACAAATGTATCGTTTACGGGAAACCGTACCCCCGGCTTTTCACTCACAGGGGTATCGTGGTCAACCAAAATTACCAGTTCGTTGCTTGCCCGATCCCATTCGGTCAACGTACAGGAATCTACCACCAGCGCGTGCACAAACTGCCCCGCCACGCGTTCCAACACTACATCCAGCTCCAACTCGCTGTTGACGACCTGACTCGCAGCGTGCAAAATGCTGACCTGCTTCAAGTGCTGCTGCGTTTCTTGGAACAGGCGCGCATTTTCAATAGCGATGACCAACTGATTGGCATACGTATTCAAGAGTTGCACGTCTTCGGTCGTCAGATAGCTGGGGCGTTCATTGCCCGGCTCGGCGTGGACGGTTTCGACATTGAGCACGCCCAAGACACGTTCGCCCACTAACAAAGGCACAGCAATTTCGGATTGCACATCGGGCGCCGCGCGGAGAAATTCGGGTTCTTGCGAAACATCCGGCAAATAGATCGTTTGGCGCGTCGTCACTGCGCGCGCCATGATTCCGTGCGTCAGGGGAATGTTGTCCAGCATTATGGCGTACCCGCGCTGCACTTGGCAGCGCAGAACATTGTCTTGGATGAAATAGATGCTGACATGATAATATCCCAAAATGTCGCGCAGTGAATCGGCGCTGTTTTGGCAGATGGCGGCAATGTCGAACGAGCTGTTGAGCAAACGCCCCGCTTCGTACAATGCCTGCAGCTCACGCGACCGCGTTTGCGCGGCTTGGAACAATTGCGCGTTGACCAAGGCGGCGGCGGCTTGCGATGCCATCGCCTGGACAAAACGCGTTTCGTTCGGATCCCATTTACGCGGCGCGCGCGTTTCCCACAGACTGAGATACCCGCTGATCTGTTCCCCCGCAATCAGCAGCACCCGCAAAATCGTCTGCACCTGATTCGTTTCCATGTACGTGCGCGCCTCGGGCAGCAGCGTGGAGTCAGCCAATTGGGCGATGTGAACCTTTTTCTCCAAGAGTTCTTGAATCTCTGGCAGACTGTCGAACTTCCAAACGCGGTTGTCTATCGTGCGCTCGAGCGCATGGGCGTGCGCCGCATAATGCTCTTGGGTCTGAATCAATTCGCGCTCTGCCAGATCAATGCGCACAAAGTACGCACTGGTCACATCCAACGCCTGTACCAGTTGCTCTAACAAGCGCTGGATCACCTCCGTAGGTTCCAGCGTCGAGGCGGTCGCACGGTAGCTTTCATAAAGCAAATTCAATTCGTGCACGCGCTGTTGTTCTTGGCGGTACGCCTTGGCGCGTTCCAACGCGCTGGCGGTCTGGTTCGCCAGCAGCGCCAGGGTTTGCATATCGGTGGCATCGTACCGCCGCCCCGCCTGCCTTGCCGCGGCCACAACGCCCACTACATTTTCTCCAACTTGCATGGGCACGGCAATCCCCGAATGCAATGCTGGTGCGAGGGTAGACAACGCGCCAGGTTCTGAATGTGTGACCTCTTCCGGCTGCCACAATGCCGGTTGTTTGGTTGTAAAGGCGGTCCCGACGACCTCCCGAAAATCAGTCGGCAAGTCCGCGCCCGACAGCGTATCCGCGCTGCGCCCTGCGCAACTCGCTACCGACAGCTCTGCCTGCTCCTGAACCAAAAACACCAGCGCGAGCTCACTGTCCAGCACTTGGACTGCTGCGTGCGCGACGTGATCCAAAATCGCTTGCGGCGCCGTCATTTCCAAAAGCGTGCCGGAGATTTCCGTCAAAGCTTGCTGGGCGCGCAAACGCGCCGCCAGCGCATCGAACAGGCGCGCGTTCTCTAGCGCAATCGCCGCTTGCGCGGCGAATAGATCGGCAAGGCGCAGCTCTTCGGGGTTGAACTGCGCGCGCCCGCGCTGGCGATGCAAACTGATTACACCCAGGACCCGCGCCTGCCACTTGAGCGGCACTGCCATCATCCCCGCAAATTCCGCGCGAGCGTACGCCGGCGCATGACCCTCCCAGGTCGCATAATCGCCAATGACCATCGGTTCGCCGTGGAATGCCACATAGCCCGCCAAGCCCTCCCCCAAACGCAAACGATAGCCCACATAATCCTGTGGGAGATTGCGCGAAATATGCACCACCAATTCACCCTGCGCTTCATCCAGCAAATCCAATGTCGCGCCGTCGGCATGGACCAGCGCCATCGCGTTTGAAACAATCGCTTGCAGCAGCGCGTCGAGATCGCGTTCCGCCGTAACTTGCAGCGCGAGGACACGTACCGCATCCAGCTGCGCGGCGCGCTGCGCCGCCGCTTCGTACAGGCGCGCATTCTCCATCGCCGCCGCCAGTTGGTCGGCCAGCACTTGGAGCGCCGTAATATCCGACGGCGCAAAGGCATTCACGCGCTCACTTTGGATGTCCAATACGCCAATCACGCTTGACCCGCGCCGCAGCGGAATTGCAATTTCCGATCGGACGGGATCTGGGCTTTCGGGCGGGAACGGCGAAAAATAATGCGGGTCCTCAAGGGTATTGACACACAAGTACGCCGAACCGCTGGTCCCGACCATCTTGATAATCCCGCGCTCCATCGTGGGGGTCGTCGCGCCAAGCAATGACTCCAAGCCGCCGGCGTTGGCAATCAAAGGGATGCTGGAGCGCGTATCGTCAATCCCAAAGATGGCAACGTTATAATAGCGGAATTGGGTTTGGACCAAGTCAACCGCCTCGCGCAACAACTGGGCAGTTGGCACCAGGCGCGCCGTACGCGAAGCGATGCGATTGACGAGCGCCATCTGGGCGGCGCGGTGCTGTTCGATTTGCAGCAAATTCGCCCGTTCCAGCACTCCCGACATTTGATTGGCAAGCGCTTCCATCGCGCCGACGTCATTCACATCGAACGCGTTCCGTTTCCGGCTTTCCACACCCAAAACGCCCACCACCCGGTTGCCGCTGATAAAGGGAATGCACAATTCCGAGTTCGTGCCGGCGCCATTATCCTGTCCGGCAATGTAACGCGGGTCGTTGTGCACGTCATCCGTCACCACCGTTCGTCCGGTCCGGGCAGCCAGCCCGAGCAAGCCGCGTTCGGCAGACCACCGCTGACCGGTGCGCACCATTGCCGCAGAATTGCCGGCAACGGCTTGCAATTCCAATTCTTGACGCGCCGCGTCATAGAGGGCAAAAGAAACGCGATGATAACCAAACCGCGCCTGAATCAACTCGATCAAGGTCTTGACAATGGCATCGGGTTCGGGATGCACGCCCGCGCGCGATGCCACTTCGCTGACCCACGCCAGATGCGCCGCGCGTTTCTGCTCTGTCGCCAAGGCATTCGCCTTGATGTACTCGGCGCCGATCAGTTCCGCGAGAATCTCGAGCGCAGTGACGTCCCCCGCGTCGAAGGCGTCCGGTTGCGTGCTGTGCACATCTAAAATGCCAAACACAAAACCGGCTTGCTTGAGCGGAATGGTCAGCTCGGAGCGTACCGGGTCGGGAGGCGCGAACGGACTGAAATAGTTGGGATCCAGGCGCGTGTCGCGCGCGAGGTACGTTTCGCCTGACCGCGCCACTACGCCGACGATGCCGCGTGTGAGCTCCTGGATATACGATGGGTCATTGTGCTCTGCCAAAAAACCGGATACCGCGCGCAGCACCCCGTGATTTTGCGCGGCGTCAATCTCAAATACGGCGACGGTGTGATAGCCAAATTCCTGACATACTTGTTGAATGATTGGCTGAATGCCCTGCGTGCCCGTCGCGCTCATGCGCGCGGCGAGGGCGCTGACCATCTCCAGCTGTGCAGCGCGTTTGCGCTGTTCGGACAGCAGACATGCCTTTTCTACCGCTAACGCCGCTTGATTCGCCAGCGCGGCAAGCGGCAGCAAATCTTTTTTCGCCAAGGTCCTGCCGTACACCATCAAGACACCGCACACCTGCTTCGAGTCCTGCATCGGCGCAAAAATCATCCGGCTGACTCCAAACCGTGCAAAGAGCTGTGAAAGCATTGACGGTTGGAGATGGGGCAGCAGCGGCGCGACAAACGCGGTCGGATCCTCGATCAAGATGGGTGTTCGCATTGTCACCGCGCGCGCCAAAGCGAACTTGTCGTCGGTGAGGGCAAGGTGGAAGGTTTCAAAATTGATTTTCAAAAGCCCCAACGCGCGTTCCACCGCTTCGGCGGCGGCGGAAACATAACTCACCTGCATCGAGACGCCGGGTTCTGCCCATTCCAAAATTACAATGTGCAGCCCGAGGCGCTCCATCTCGTCGCCGATAGTGGTGTACACTTGTTGCGGCGTCGCGGCTTCTTGGATACGGAGCGCGACCGTATTCACCAGCGTCCACTGCCTATGCGCGGATTCGGCAAGCGCGCGTTCTGCTTCCAGCTCATCCTTGTCAGAGTGCCGCTGCCGTGTAGCGCCAACACTCAAATATGCCACGACAAACATCACGATGAGGAACACGAACAAACTGGCGCTTTCTCCCACCGGGCTATTGAACTGGATTTGGTCCGCGGGGTCCGTAGAAATACCAATCAAGTGCAACCCGATTTGTGCGACATAAAAGCACACGGCGGCCACGCCATAGCGGAGCGCGTCGTCGCGTCCCAGCATCAAAAGCGCCGCAAAGGGCGGGACGGCATACAGCGCCGTCAATCCGCTTTCGACGCCGCCGCTGCCAAATACCCCGAGCGCGATAATCCCGAGGTCTAGCGCCAAGAACAGGCGCCAGCAGCGCGCTGCGCCAAAGCGCTTGATCAGCCAATTCGACGCAATCGCCATGCCCAGGTCTAACGCCAACAACAAAACTAAAATGAACGAAGCGTCTATCGTCGCTTGGGGGTGCAGAAACAAAGTAAACGCCAGCGCGAGCACCACCAGCACAGTCCGTATGCGTAGAATCAATTCCAGCTGTACACGCCCAAATTCCGTCATAGCCGTAACCAACCGTCCCGCGGTTCAGCAGAAAACAAGACGCGTCTCACGCACCAGTGCGTCGAGACGCGCCATTTCTATCCCTCGGAAATTTCCCTGCTCACCGCGAGCGCCGAACCGCTCCGTTGCGTATTGTCGGGCGGCTGGCGTTTGCGCGTCAAGGTGGAATCATACATCCAGTTTGGCATTTTTCGCGTGTGTTTGAATGAACCGCTTGCGCGGCGGCACTTCGTTGCCCATCAACATGTCAAAGGTGCGATCCGCTTCGGCGGCATCTTCGATGGTGACTTGGAGCAGCGTCCGATTTTCCGGATTCATCGTCGTTTCCCACAATTGTTCGGGATTCATTTCGCCGAGACCTTTGTAGCGCTGCAAATCGAATCTGCCGTTCTTGTTTTTCTTGCGCAGTTCCTCCAGCGCGTGATCGTCGTACACGTACTGTTCTTCTTTGCCAATTTTGACTTTGTATAACGGCGGCTGCGCGATATACAAGTGTCCGTGCTCGATGAGCGGCGTCATGTAGCGGAAAAAGAACGTGAGCAGCAGCGTGCGGATGTGTGCGCCATCTACATCTGCGTCGCTCATCAGGATCACGCGCGAGTAGCGCAAGTTCGCCATGTCGAATTGATTTCCGACGCCCGTGCCAATGGCGGTAATGAGCGCGCGAATTTCTTCGTTTTGCAGCATCTTGTCGAGACGCGATTTTTCCACGTTCATGATTTTGCCGCGCAGCGGCAGAATCGCCTGAAACTTGCGGTCGCGGCCCTCTTTGGCTGTGCCTCCCGCGCTCGCGCCCTCGACGATATACAATTCGGCGTTCTCGGCATCCCGCAGCGAACAATCCGCGAGTTTGCCCGGCAGCGACAACGATTCGAGCGCGCTTTTGCGAATGACCAAATCGCGCGCTTGGCGCGCCGCTTCGCGCGCCCGCGCGGCGGTGATGCCTTTTTGAATGATTTCTCGCGCTTCGCGCGAATGTTCTTCGAGCCACTCGCCGAGGGCTTCGCCGACGACGGCTTCGACTTGGGTTTTCATTTCCGCGTTGCCGAGTTTCGCTTTGGTCTGCGATTCAAACTGCGGTTCGGGCAATTTCACAGACACAATCGCGGTCAACCCTTCGCGCGTATCTTCGCCGGTCAGCGCCGGGTCGCCTTCTTTCAATACTTTATTGCGCCGCGCGTAATCGTTCAACGTACGCGTCAGCGCGGTGCGAAAACCGGTGAGATGCGTGCCGCCGTCAACGGTGTTGATGTTATTCGCAAACGTGTACACCGAATCGTTGTAATCGGTGGTGTATTGAATCGCCGCCTCGATGTAATTGCCTTCAATCGGCGCGCTGACGTGAAAGGGCGCGTGCAGCACTTTGCGATTTTTGTTGAGATAGCGCACGAACGACGTGACACCGCCTTCAAAATAGAACGTCGCTGTGCGGTCTTCGCGTTCGTCCAGAAATTTGATGGTCAGCCCTTTGGTGAGAAATGCCATTTCGCGGAATCGCTGTGCGAGCACGTCGAATTTGTAATCAATCGTTTTGAAGATTTGTTTGTCCGGAAAGAACCGTTGAATCGTGCCGCTGCGTTCACCTGCCGGATATTTGCCGACCTCTTTCACATCGCCTTGCGGCACACCGCGTTTGTACGTTTGCCGGTACAGTTTGCCCTCGCGCCGCACCGTTGACTCGAACCATTCCGAAAGCGCGTTGACCGCGCTGACGCCGACGCCGTGCAAACCCGACGCGACTTTGTACCCGCCGCCGCCAAATTTGCCGCCCGCGTGCAGTTTCGTCATCACGACTTCTAACGCCGACTTGCCCGTTTGCGGATGCAGGTCTACCGGAATCCCGCGCCCGTTGTCGGACACGCTCACGATATTGTCCTCGTCAATCGTGATGGTAATGAGATCGGCTTTGCCCGCGAGCGCTTCGTCAATCCCGTTGTCCACGACCTCGAACACGAGGTGGTGCAACCCGCGAATATCGGTCGAGCCGATGTACATGCCGGGGCGGCGGCGTACCGCTTCCAGACCTTCGAGGACTTGGATTTGATCCGCGTTGTAATTTTCGGTTGGGGCGTTATCGAGTTCGACATCTTTCTGTTTGGGCATCTTTATTCCTCGCGCATCAACGCGACAAAACCGGCTTGCTGAAAATGATGGTCAAAGGTTAACGCTTCTTGGATCTTTGCATCGCGCATCACCACGAATGAAATGCAATCTACAAGACTCCAGGTTTTGTCTAGAGCGGATTCCGAATTGATTGGTGGTGTCAGCGTAGGGGCGACGGCTTGTCCTCGCCCATTCCAGTTGGGCAACCACAAGGGATTGCCCCTACCATCCCACAAACGAATCAGGAATTCGCTCTAATTGTTGTTTGTACAGCGAAAAGCCACGGTCAAAAAGAGTTGGGGTCAGGCGTACCACTCGTACTTGAGGCGACGCCAATAATTTTTCCAGAATGGCGATTCCTTCTTTTCTGAATCCGCGCGCGAGGAAAGCACCAATCTCAAGCATAATCGCGTCAGTAATCAGCGTCGGAGATTCTTCCATGCGCAAAGACAAGTCTACGGCGCGCTGATGCTGGTCATCACGTACATTGACGAGCGCAACTATGAATGACGTATCAATCAGAATCAGTTTGGACACGCTTTTCTCCGGTTATATACAGATCATGGTTTTCCGAAAAATCGGTCGGGCCTTCAAACTGAATTTGACGTAATTGCGCAAAGATTGATTCTGGTTTCGCTTGACGTTTACTCTCTATAAACTCGAGAATTAACGCAAAGAGTTCTTCGAGGTCCTCGCGCTCAAGCGTTTCAAGTTCGGCTTGGATTCGTTCTCGCGTACTCATTTCACCTGTGCTCGCTTTCTAGATCACATCATTTGCAGATGGCGCAAAGCGCTCGCGTGCTTTGTTCAGCACATGCACCGTCTGGCGCGGCAATTCGACCCGTACAAAATAACTTGCCGGATACAAATAATCTGCGCCGCTTTCGTCAATCACTCGCAAATCGTAACTACTCAATCACTCGCAAATCGTAACTACTCAGGTGTCATTTCGAGATGGTCAGCCCGCGTGGGCTGTATGAGCTAAGGACTGTCATATCGAACGGAGTGAGATATCTCACTCCGTTCGATATGACAAGTCCTGTGCAGCGGAGCGAGAAATCTCGGTCTTTCGACGGTTGAGATTTCTCGCATCCGCTCGAAATGACAGGTGGGCAGAGTAGTTACCGCAAATCGCCATCGCGCGCTGCTGCCGGATCGGGCAAGACACGATAAAGTTCGAGCATTTCCAATGCCGCCGGATACTCTGCATTATCAACACAGATCGCGTAGCGAATCGCGTTGATGCGTCGTTTTGTTGGAGCTTTGAGATTTCTCAAATGATTTCAATTTTGGTGGTTGCGCCAATGATTTCAAAGGATCGCATGATGATTTGGCTCGCGTTTTACGCTTGACCCTTCGCTACTCTCAGGACAGGCAGTTTCATGTTTGACGTTTCACGTTTGACGTTTCATGTTTGACGTTTCACGTTTGACGTTTCACGTTTGACGTTTCATGTTTGACGTTTCATGTTTGACGTTTCACGTTTGACGTTTCACCTTTCACGTTTGACGTTTCATGTTTGACGTTTCACGTTTGACGTTTCACGTTTGACGTTTCACGTTTGACGTTTCACGTTTGACGTTTCACGTTTGCCCCTACGCGTACTGCGCCAATGCTTCATCGGCGTACGGTCTACCGCTCGTGCGATAAATTTCCATCACCTCCGCAGCGTCGTACGGCACGCGGCGAAATTCCAAAGCGGTGCGTGCCCCGTCCACCGTCAACAGCGCGTATTCGGCGACGGCATCGGCATGAAACGCGTCGTCGGGTTGATGATGCGAATACGCAAGCCCGACGCTCCCTGGATTGAAATGAAACGTCGCGCCGACGCGCCGCGTGAATTGCACGTGGGTATGGCCGCCGCAATAAAGCGTGTCCGCTTTGCCGCCGAGCGCGTTCCTAAAATTTTCGTACGGCGTATCGGGCAGCAAAATTTCTTCATTCGACGCGGGTGTGCCGTGATAGCACGATAATTTTTTCGTGTCGGACAGTGGAATGGTGAGCATAGGTTGAAACGATGCAATGAACGCGCACTCCGCATCGGACAATTTTGACAGCGACCACTCGCGCACCGCTTTCATTTTTTGCAGGCGTTCGGGCGAAATTTGTTCGGGTCCGCTAATGTCCTCTTTGCCCGTCAGCAGCCATTCGTCCGCGTTGCCCATCACCACCGGACAGTCGAGCTCGCGCAAGCGTTGCACGGTTTCGCGCGGCTGCGGTCCGCCTTGAATCGCATCGCCAAGACAAACCAGCACGTCGGCGGGAGATTTTTTCAGGTCGGCAAGCATCACGTCCAGCGCGAACGCATTGCCGTGAATATCGGAAAAAACTGCGACACGCATTTATCGTTTCGTGTTCTTGGCGGCTTGACGCCAGCGTTCGATCAGATTCATGCGGTCTTGATAATACACCATTGCCGCCGCAATTAACGACGTTCCAATGTACGCATTCGCCGCAATCGCAATCACCACACCTGCGGTGGTGACCGTCAAGCCGTCCCACACAATCGCCAGCCCGCGTTCCAGAAACACCGACAGCGCCACGAGTCCGATGGCAGACCAAAAGAACGCGCGAAACAACAGCACGCTGCGCTGGACCGCCAACCGCAGATGGATTCCGCTGACGGCCATCGCGGCGGCAACAAAAAAGAAATAAATAGAAATCCAAAACAGTCCGACCATGATGAGGAGCGCAAAAAAAGCCACGAGTTCGGGATTTGCCACCGATGCTTGCAAGAGCGTCACGCTCAGCGCGGCAGCCAATGCCAAACCGATCAGCAGCAGCGCGAAAACAATCAGTCGCAGCCACAATTGTGCAATCCGCACCAGCGTCGCGCCGGGCGGTTGGGTTTGGAGGGGACGTACGCCTTGCGCGATCCATTCCAAATAAACCGCCGCCAGCAGCAAGCCCAAGAGGAACAGCGGGACGAATAGCGCCACAACCACCTCCGGTAACGCCTGGGCTTGAGGGAATGCCGCGTTGATTGGACTGGGCATATTGACGACGGGGGCGGGATACTTGTCCACTTTGAACAGTGACGGCAAATGCATTACGGCGTTCAGTGCGGTAGTGACCACACCAAAAAGATTGAGCGAGCCGGTCATTTCTTGAAACATGCGGCGCGCTTGATCGCTCGCCTGCGGGTCGCCCGACAGCGCGGTGAGAATGTTCACCATGAGCTCGGCGAAGGGACGAAACAGCTGCGTCAGCGAAAGGCGCGGCGCGAGCCAAATCATCAAGTCAAGCAAGATGGGAATGAACAGCGTCCACGGCCGACGCCGCACGAGATCCAACCCGGCGCTGATCGAATCAATAATGCCGAGTGGTTTTTGTTCAACTACGGTTCGAGTATTGGATTGTCTCATGACACAATGTCTCTTTCACGACGCGGCGATTATATGTCCACGTACACGGCATGTCAAAAGCAGTCGTGCATTTGTTCTATTTCCTCTGCCTTACCAAACCCACTGCCAACCCCAAGCCGCACGCCGCCGCCAAAAACGTGATCACGAACAGCGGGGTAAAGCCAAACAAATCCAGCAGCGTGCCGCCGACCACAGGAATGAACGTCGCAACACCCAGCACCGTGTTTGTAAAGCCGATGTATAACGTGCGCTGTTCCGGCGGCGCGAGATTGAGCAAGTACGTCGGGAACGCGATATTGGCGGCAGTGCGTCCAATCCCGTACACCAGAAAAATCAAACTGAATGCCAGGGCAAGCGCGTCCGCGCGTCCGAACGCGCCAAACGCGAGCGCGAGCAGCGGAATCACCGGCGTTGCGCCTGCCGCGAGCACCAGAATCCAGTCGAGTTTGCGCCGGTCGCTCAGGTACGAAAGGATCGGCGTCGCCAACAATGCGCTCAGCGTCGTCACCGCGATATACAAACCCACAATCGCCGCGGGCGCGCCCAATTGACGCGTGGCATAGATGGCATAAAACGGCGTCGCCAAATCTCCGGCGGCGAGGACAAAACGCGTCAGCAAATAGCGCCGGTACTGGTGATTTTGCTGCACGATGCCGCGGGCGGCGGATACTTGCTGCGCAAACGTGATGCCGTCGCCCGTAATGGATTCACGCGGCTCGCGCACCAGCGTAAACAACACCAAGCCCGCGCCCACCGCGCCGAACGTGACGACGAACAAGAGCGTAAAGTTGTTGGGAAATCCCAGACCGCGTTCGGGACTCAGCGCCACGGCGACCAAGTACCCCGCCAGCAGCCCCATTGCCGTACCGGAAAATTCGCGCCAGCCAAAAAAGGAACCACGGCGCGGCATTGGAATGACTTTGGCGACGATGGCCATGAACGGATTGCCTGCCACTCCGGCGGCAAGCGAATAGATCGTCATCAACGCAAAAAAAATCGCGAGCAGCAGCGTTTGATTCGTCGCGCCAAGCAAAAACGTCGCAAGCACGATCAACAGCCAACAGGCGATACGCACGGCAGCCGCGCCCGCATAGACCGGTTTCTTGAGCGGCCGCTGCTGTAAGCGGTGCGAGATCAAAAACTGTGGAATGAACCAACCGCCGTTATAAATCGCCGACATCAAGCCGACGAGCAGACTCGGACCGCCCAGCTGCGTAATAAACACCGCGAGCGTGAGCGAAGGCGCGATGAGCGCGTCCACAAAGCCAAAGATTGCGCCGTTGAAAATCCCGAGCGTATAATTGTAACGCAGATTTTTTTCGACAAAAGAGGACATGGGAAATTGCAGATTGCAGATTGCAGATTGCAGATTGTAGATTGCGGACGGAAATGCGACAAGAGATTATAACGCGATGCGGGGATTGAGCAATTCGTGTCCAGTGCGCGTTCATACACACCCCAAGTGTTTTTTGACACGAGCGCTTATCGAGCCGCGCAGCAGAGTGAAAACACTTGGGGTCTTGGTGCGCAATGCGTTGACGCTGTAAAGAAAGCGTGTACAATTTCAAAAATTCCCATAGGAACAAGTTGATGTTGCCAACTACGGCGGATATTGTCGTTATCGGCGGCGGGTGTATGGGCGCGAGCGTCGCGTATCATCTTGCCGCGCGCAAGGCGGGCACGCTGGTTTTACTCGAACGCGAAAAATTTCTGGCGATGGGTTCGAGCGGCCGCAATGCGGGCGGCGTGCGTTATCAATTCTCCACGCCCGTCAACATTCAACTCTCGCTGTACTCACTCGACGTGATCGCGCGGTTCCAAGAAATTTTCGGGGTCTCGGCGGATTATCGTCCCCTGGGCTATGTCTTTCTCCTCACCCAACCGCACGAAGTCCAAGCGTTCCAACAAAACATCGCGTTGCAAAAAGCGCTCGGCGTGTACGATGTACGTTACCTCGAACCCGCCGAAATTGCGCGGCTCGCGCCGCACTTGAATTTAGAGGGCGTCATTGGCGGCAGCTTTTGTCCGCGCGACGGGACGGCGGACCCGCACACTATCACGCAAACGTACGCGTCCGAAGCCAAAAAACGCGGCGCACACATCGAAACCGAAACGAACGTGATTGGCATCGAAACGCAAAACGGCCGTGTGGCAAAGGTAAAAACCAATCGCGGCGACATTGCCACGCGCGTCGTCGTCAACTGCGCGGGTCCCTGGGCGGCGCAAATTGGCAAGCTGGTTGATTTGGAAATTCCCATTGTCCCGCTGCGCCGTCAATTTTTCAACACGAGCGCAATTCCGGAAATCCCGCGCGATCATCCGTTCGTCATCGAATTCACCACGTCGCTCTATTTTCATTCCGATTCGACCGGCTTGGTCGTCGGCATGGCGAACAAACAGGAAAAGCCCGGCGAGACGTACGCCATTGACGAAGCGTTCCATCTGGAAACGCTCGAACGCGCCGTGTATCGTTTGCCGCTCTTGGAGCATGCGCGTGTGACCAGCCAAACTGTGGGCTTGTACGAGGTCACACCGGACGCGCATCCGATTCTCGGACCGGCGCGCGACGTTGACGGTTTTTACATCTGCGCGGGTTTTTCGGGACACGGCTTTCAACATTCGCCTGCCGCGGGCCTGATGCTGAGCGAAATCATTTTGGACGGCGCGGCAAAAACGATTGATGTTTCGATGTTAGATTTAGAACGGTTTCGCGAAGGGCGACCTGTTCTCGAACACAATGTTGTGTAGAGGGTAATGTGACGGGTGACGGGTGACGGGGAGGGGGAAGGTGGCGGGTGACGGGGGAGCAAGTCGCAAGCTACAGGTAATAGAACTCTTCAGTGGAATCGCCCATGAGCCATTGGCTCACCACGATGGATGAAAAGTGACTCGGGTGATCTGCCCCCGTCACCTGTCACCCGTCACCTTACCCATTTTCGAAGGAGGTTACAATGTCACAGGCAAACGATCGGTTGGAGTCGTTCGGAATATACAAAATCGCCTTGCAATTATTTGAGGACTTTTGGGACGATTCAGAAATTCTTGGGCAAGATTATCGGGGGCGAGAGTTGGTAAAACAACTCACACGCAGTTTGGATTCGATTTGTGCGAATATGGAAGAAGGTTATGGGCGTGGTTATACCAAGGAGCTGCCCCATCACTTGAAAATCGCGCGCGGCGAAGCGCGCGAGAGTAAAGGACGTTATGGACGATGCAAACGTTTGTTATCGCCCGACTTGATTGCCAAGCGACAATCAACGCTCGACCAAATCATCGGCGGACTCACCGCCACGATCAGTACGATTGAAAAGAAAAACTCTACGCGTGATAGTTGACGATTCCCCGTCACCCGCCACCCGCCACTTTACCCTGACCTCGTCACCCGTCACCCCGACGTGTCATCACGCATACTGCTCATCGAGTCGCGTTGTGCGTGATGACACGTCGCCGTCACCCGTCACATGCCAGTTTTGCGTGATACCTTTCTCGCGCTCTCCACCAATCCCGCCGCGCACAAAATGGTCGTCGGCTTTCCGCTCTCGCGCAAGGTCACGCGCCGTTTTGTGGCGGGGGAAACGCTGGACGATGCCGTCCGCGTCGTGAAAAAATTAAACGCGGAAGGT
>JACQWQ010000279.1 GCA_016209205.1 Chloroflexota bacterium | reverse complement strand
CACACCGATGCATACTGCACCCTACCGTCTGCTCGTCGTGACAACGATTCTCGCGCTCGTCCTCAATTCGCTTTTGCCGTTGTTCAATGTATCGGTTGCTTACGCTGCCAGTAAGCCCGGCACGGAATCGAATACTCGAGCCGAAGCCCAGCGTGCACCGCGAGCGCCTGTCAAACCGACCCCGTCGCCGTTGGGACGTACGCGCGCAACCAAGCCGCAGCCGCCAGCGAACGCCCCGGAAACAGAAATGACAAGAGCCAAGGGCTCATCCGGCGCGTTGTTCATTGAAAGTTTTGGGCAGTTCGACAAGCGCGCCAAGTTCCAAGTGCAAGGGAACGGCGCTACACTTTTCTTGACCGACGACGCACTGTGGTTTTCGTTCGCGGACCAAAATACGCACATCGCGCCAAGAAATCGTGCGCGAAAATCACAGGACCTCGTTGAGCAAACGGATCCGGTTCAAAAGAGCGTTAATTTCAAGTTGAGTTTTGTCGGAGCAAATGCTCAATCGCGCCTCGAACCGCTTGAGCGTCGCGAGACCAAAGTTTCTTATCTCGTAGGGAATGACCCAACCAAATGGCAACAAGATGTGCCGGTCTGGGGAGGCGTACGTTACACGGATCTGTATCCGGGCATTGATCTCCAACTTTCGAACGAACGAGGCCACGTGGTACCGCGTTTGATTCTACATGCAGGCGCGAATCCCGAGGCGGTGCGGCTTCAGGTGGATGGCGCTGACAAGGTCGAGCTCCAAGATAACCGATTGCATCTGACTACTCCTCTGGGAGAATACATTCTGCCCCTTTTGAAAGTGGTAACTCCAGATGGTAAACCGTTCTTGCAAAACGCGACCACGCCGGTAGTGAAGGGCAATGAGATCGCAGCCCCCTTTGCTGTGGAGACACAGAACCAACAGAACGCGCCATCGTCTACCCCAAGTACCACGGTTAACACGAGCCAGTCCTACACCACGACCATTGTTCTCGCTAACCTGTCTTATTCTACATACTTTGGTGGTGGAAGGAATGATTCCAAGAGTCCGGATGACATCAATGGTTTGGCAGTAGATTCCAGCGGGGCTGCCTATATTATGGGATACACCGATTCATCGAATTTCCCTCCCGCCACGGGATTCATTTCTACGACATTAGGAAGTCCCAGTCATCTTTTCGTCGCCAAACTCAATCCTGCTGGAACGGGGCTGGTCTACTATACGACTCTGGGAGGTAGTGGGTCCAAAAACTATATTTCGGACATTGCTGTGAATTCTGCCGGGAATGCCTTTATCACAGGGGATACGAATTCGTCCGATTTTCCTACTACTGTTGGCGATCCATTTGGTGGCGGTACATGTATTGACGGCGGTGGACTTGCCTATACATGCAGAGATGCCTTTGTCGCAAAGCTGAGTGAAGATGGCACTTTTCTTGTTTACTCTACTTATTTGGGCGGTAGTGACGAGGACAGTGGTCACAACATCGCCGTCGACAACAACGGGGTAGCATACATTGGAGGGAACACCAACTCAACTAACTTTCCTCTTTTGAACGAATACCAACCGGCAATGCGCAGTGAATTTGTGACGAAACTCGATCCCACAGGCAACCGGATTTATTCCACTTACTTTGATGGTGGATCAACCATTGCGATTGATTCGAATGGTTCTGTCTATGCAGTAGCTGGATGGTTGTGGGGAGAGCCGTCGGACTATCCCCTTCTTACCCATGATTTTTCTCCTCCAGATGGAACATATTGGGGTGGAATTTCCGTGGTCAAGCTCAATCCAGCGGGCAGCGCGCTTGACTACTTTGTTAATTTAGGTAATTCAGGTACTCGGGTCCAGAGTATCGCTGTGGATGCGACCGGGGCAGCGTATGTGACTGGTTTTGTACTGAATTCGGCGCGGCCCTATTTTCCGACTACCCCTGACTCCTATAAACCGACGAATCCGACCAGTCTCGAGACAACCTTTATCACAAAGATAAACCCATCCGGTACTGACTTGATATACTCGACGTATCTGGGCGACAACAACGATCGCGCGGCAGATATAACGGTTGATGCGAAAGGCAACGCTTATGTTGTGGGCCAAGCAGCTTATGGAATCCCGACTACTCCGGGGGCATTTCAGGCAGTGCCAGCTGGTACATGGGACGCTTATATCGCCGAGCTGAGTTCGGACGGTAAGAGTTTGTTGTACGCCACCTATCTGGGTGGTAGCAACACGGATGGCGATGGGGGCGGCTCGACCGGGGACTTTAGCATTGCATTGGACAATAGTGGTGGGCTCTATGTTGCGGGCTCGACCATGTCGGGCGACTTTCCGACAACGCAAGATGCTTTCCAACCGAACTATGGTGGAGGCACATGCGGTGGTGTGCTAATTCCTTACCCATGCCCCGACGGGTTCGTGACCAAGTTCGATATAAAGACCTATTATGCACTACCCAACTCGTTTGTCCTCAACACAGAACTGAATTGCCCGCTCTGCTTTTTGAAACAGGCATTGCATCTAACTGGCAAATCCATCAACACCCGTACAGGCGGCGAAGACCATCAGGTCACGGACCTCGCTTTCCCCGCGCTCGGCGGACAGATGTCCTTTACACGCTCATATTCTTCTCTCGCCACCGAGATGTACACGACCACCCTCGGTTATGGCTGGACACACAACTGGGACACGCGCCTCATCCTCCCGACTCAGCCAGGCGGCGTCAGTGGTCAGATTCTTTTCAAAGCGCGCACTGCCAATCAATTCATTTTCTATGACAATGGTGACGGGACCTATACGCCGTATGCAGGCGTGCTTGCCCGTCTTGAATCTACCACATCGCCAGCGGGTTATCGTCTCACCTTTTCCGACCAAACCGTCTATACCTTTAATCCAGAGGGACAAGCGCTTACTTGGAGTGATGCACAGGGACATACTTGGTCATACACCTACACGAATGGACAACTGACGCGCGTTCAAGACAGTATGGGGCAACGTTATTTGAATTTTGGCTATGACGCGCAGGGGCGCTTGGAAACCGTCACCGACCCCTTGCCGCGCACCATTCATTTTGGGTACGACACTAACGGCGATCTCGAAACCGTCATAGATGCCCGCAGCAAAACTTGGACCTATCACTATGACGGCACGACCCACCGCATGACGGAATTGGTAGACCCGCTCGGGCATACGGTCATGCACATTGACTATGATTCACAGGGCAGAGCATGGCGTGAACTCGATGGCGCGAATCGTGCAACGGTAGAGATTGCCTATAACAGCACAGGTCTGGACGGTACACGCGTCATGACGGACGGTGTGGGCACGATCATTACGGCGACCTACGATACGCGCGGCACCCTCACGAACTTGCAAGACGCGGCAGGACAAACGCAAAAGCAATACGACGCCAACTTTCGGCAAAAAGAAATTCGCGACCCCAATCAAAACCCACCGACCCAATTGACGTGGAGCGCCGACGGCGCGAATCTGTCCCAAATCGTGGATGCGCGCGGGTTTGCGACCACGCTTTCGTATGACAGTTTCAACAACCTCACGCGCACCGTTGACGCGTTGGCGCGCGCCAGCACTTTCGAATATGACGGCACTCTACTGCGCCGCAGCACGAACGCGCTCAATCACAGCACCATCTACACGTATACGCTCGAGGGCTTGTTGCAAGATGTGACGGACGCGCGCGGCAACACGACACATTACACCTATACCCCGTTCGGTCAGCGCGAGACCATGACCGATGCGCTGAATCACATCACGCATTACGAGTACGACGGAGTAGGGCGTTTGCGCAAACTCACGGACCCGCTCGGACATGTGACGCTGTACGAATACGATGGGGCAGACCATCTCACAAAGGTCACGCAGAACTATCTCGAAGGACAACCGCAGAATTTCCAAAACGAGTATAACCTTATAACCGCGTACGGCTATGACGACGCGGGAAATCGAACGACCGTGACGGATACTTATGGACGCATCACGTTCAACGAATACGATGAAAACAATCGGCTGAAAAAGGTCTGGCAGAACTATCGCCCCGGGTTCGCGCAAAATTATCTGGACGAATACAACCTGCTCACGCAATATGACTATGACACGCAGGGACGTCAAACCACCGTCACCGATACGTACGGGCGCGTTACGAAATCTGAGTACGACAACACCGGGCGGCTCAAAAAGGTCATCCAGAATTATCGCGCGGACAAAGGACAGAACGAAGACAACCAGTACAATCTCACCACCACGTACCAGTACGACGCGGCGGGAAATGTGACGCAGCAAACGGATACGCTCGGACGCAAGACCGTCACCGAGTATGACGAGCTCAATCGCCCGGTTAAGACCACCGTCAACTACCAAGACGGCATTTATGATTCCTTTGAACCGGACCAAGACCTGATCACGCTCACGACATACAACGCGGTAGGCAATGTCGAAAGCACAACGGACGCGTTGGGGCGTGTGACATTCAACGAATACGACGCGTTGAATCGTTTGGAACGCGTCACGGTCAATTACGATCCAAACCAAGCCCAAAATGCCGCCAACGAATATAACATCGTCACGGCTTACCACTATGACAACGTTGGCAATCGAGACATTGTCACAGACACGCTGGGACGCGAAACGCGCACGGTCTATGACGCATTGAATCGCGTCGTACGCATCACCCAAAACTATCGCGCGGACAAGAATCAAAACGAGGATGGCGAGTTCAATCTCATCACCGAATATGGCTACAACGAGATCGGCAGTCGTGTGGTAATGACCGATACGCTCGGGCGCGTCACGCGCACGGAATATGACGCCGCCAACCGCGTCCAGTTTCAGTATTCCGCAGACCCGAATGTGGCGCCGACCGAGTATCGCTACGACGCGTCGGATGAACTGCATCCGCGCAATCGCACCGACGTCATTGATCCGCTCGGCAAAATCACCCATACCGAATACGACACCTTGAACCGCGTCACGCAAGTGATTCGGAATTACGTATCCGGCGGCGCGACGAACGCGGATACGAATGTCGCAACGCAGTACGAATATGATGCGCTCGGCAATCGCCGCAGGGTCATTGACCCGCGCGGATATGAGACCGTTCTGGGCTATGACGACCTGAACCGTAATATCTCGATCCGAGATGCAAATGTATCTACGACGACGATTGGCTATGATGCGGCGGGACGACGCCAAAGCGTCACGGATTCCCTCGGACACAGCACAACCTACGCTTACGATTTAGCCGACCGCTTGACGGCTGTGACCGTTTCGCCGCAAGCCGGAGTTGAAAACACGACGCAGTATCAATACGACGGCTTGGGCAATCGCACGCGGCTGATTGACGCCAACGCCATCGAGACACGTTACACGTATGATTTGCTCAATCGTCTGCGCACCGTAACCGAGAACTATGTCGCAGGCGGCGCGGTCAATGCAGAGACGAATGTTGTCACGACCTACGCGTACGATGCGCTCGGCAACCGCACCCAGGTCACGGACGGGCGCAGCAAATCTACCTCGTTCACGTACGACACACTCAATCGTCTCAAGACCGAGACCGATGCATTGGGACACACCACGACGTTCACGTACGATGCCGTGAATCGTAAAACGTCAAACGTGGATGCGCGAGGACAGACGACGCAGTACGATTACGACGTGCTCGACCGGCTCCAAACCATCCAGTATTTGAACGATGCCACCCGCGTCGATTTCGGCTATGATGCGCTCGGCAATCGCCAGATCATGACCGATACGCTCGGCGTGACGCGCTATCAGTATGACGAAGTATATCGCGTCACACAGATCACCGATCCGTTCGACCAAACGGTTGGGTATCAATACGATGCGAACGGCAATCGCACCCAATTGACGTATCCCGACAACAAGCAGGTGAATTACACCTACGATCCAGTCAATTTGCTCCAGACAGTCAAGGATTGGAACCAGAGCACGACGAGCTATCAGTACGACCAAGCGAATCGCCTCACGCAAATGGAGTTGCCGAACGGCGTCACGGCGAATTACACGCAGGACAATGCGAATCGTTTGACGCAAATCAAATACACCAACGGCGCGAACACGCTGCTGCGCGTGGACTATACGCTGGATGCAGTAGGCAATCGCACGCGCCAACAAGAAGTGGCTGCGCTGGTGGGCAGCACCGGCGTTTCCGGTTTGCAGGACGGGGCACGCGCGACGCCCGCTCTCAAAACGCCGGGCGCCAAAAAGACCGCGCAAGCCAAACAGACGCGGCGAGCGCAAAAAACGCGCCAAGCGCGCAAAACCGTCCAGGCGCAAAAATCCCTCACGCCGACGGCAGCCCGGACGCGCCGCGCCACCAAGACGCCCACGGCGGCAGGGAGTGTGTGGTTGAACCCCGCCGGGTGGTTCCAGCTGGTTGGCGAGCGGGTGGGTGGGGAGCGCGAAGAGGGGGGGGCTGGGGCGGCTGCGCCGAAACCCACGCGCACGCCGAAACCGACGCGCACGCCGAAACCGACCCGCACACCGAAACCGACGCGCACACCGAAACCGACGCGCACGCCGAAACCGACGGCGAGTGCGACAGCGACGGAGACGCCAAGCGACACACCGACGGAGACGCCGACGAGTACTGAAACGTTCGCCGCAACGTTCACACCCACCGCGACCCCGAGCGACACGCCGACGGAGACGCCGCCGTGGACCGCGACGGAGACGCCAAGCGATACAGCGACGGATACACCAACGGAGACGGCAACCGCCACGCCGAGCGACACCGCGACGTTCACGGCAACGCCGACGAATACGCCAACGGACACGCCGACAGATACGCCGACGGACACGCCAACGGACACAGTAACTGCGACGGCGACCGAAACAGCGACCAGTACGCCGACATTCACGCCGACGTTCACGGATACGTCAACGGCAACGCCAACGGAGACCGCGACGTTCACCGCAACACCCACACCAACAGCAACGCTCGGCACGGCGCAGTCCGTCACGATTGATTACACGTATGACCCGCTCTATCGCCTGACGAACGCGGTGTATTCCGGCGACATCACCACGACCATCGGTTATTCTTATGATGAAGTAGGAAATCGTCTTACGCAAACGCTTGACGGTGTGGTGACGAACTATGGCTACGACAACGCGAATCGTTTGACGACGGTGAACGGTGTGACGTATAGTTGGGACAACAACGGGAACTTGCTGTCGGATGGAGTGAATGGTTATGGATATGACCAAGCGAATCGTTTAATCAGCGTGTGCGGCAGATGTATGACCCGACCGGTGCGGCGCTGGCGAACAAACGCTATGACCCGTTTGGCAATGTAATGAGCGCGACGGGCGCGGGGAGTGTGTATGGGTTTACAGGGGAAGCGACGGACGCGACGGGGTTGGTGTTCTTGCGGGCGAGATATATGGACCCTTATCTTAACCAGTTCATTCAACCTGACACTATTGTATCAAACCCACGCACTCCAGCAGACTGGAACAAATACACTTACGTGCGAGACAACCCCATCAATTTTACAGATCCGAATGGTCGCATATGCTTGGATCCATGGGCACCATCAGGGGTTCACCTTGACCCAAATCGAGGATGTGAATATCCTGAAGGAAGTACAGGAGCATTATGGTGGAGAAGAGATCCTCTCGGACCAGATACAGCCATAATTGAAATGCCATGGGTTGATGAACAATCGGAAGAGATATGGAATCGATATCCGAATTCATGCGGCGTAGATGCTTTGTATATGTTTCTCAGAGGCGAAGGAGTGCCTGTGGTTTATGAAACCCTTGTTCAGCAACTGCAATCTGAACGACCAGGCGGATACAACGGTTATTGTTGCCGTAATCAGATAACAGGGGCCAATGGTGTCGACCTATTGCCGACACCCACTCCAGATCCTCTAGGTTGGTGCAACGAAGCTTGTGTTTCAGCCGCAGCATTAGCAGATGTTGCAATGAAATTCTATGGGCTCAATATCATATCAGGCGATAACTGGACACATGAGGAGGTCTATCGAAAAGTACGTTCTGGACACCCCGTGCTAACACTCGTTCGATCAGAATTGACAACAACCTACTTTGGACATTTCGTGGTGATCAGAGGGTTTGTTGATGGAGGCTGGACAGTGATGTTTAATGATTCATATCCAGGGGAGGATTATTGGGATGTGCGCGGTGGGTCTTCTGAAAAGCGTCGACAGGTAGGTGAAGGGCGAAGGGAAGCCTGGGACAAATTCGACGCTTCTTGGGCGAGCTCGGTAGATGCAATGGATCCCTTATCCCCTGGCGGCCATGTAAGATGGGCAATGGCTGTAAGATAAACAGATGGACTCTGGCGAAAATTGTACGTGTGTGCATTTCAAGTTATTTTCGCGCCGTGTCAGTTGCGTGTGAGAACAGGCATTCATTAGAAGATAACCATGAATTCAGGAAATGGCACAGATTCGCCAGAGCTCAATAAACAGCAGAGTTTGCAACAGGAGTAAGTCGTCATGAAAAAGATCTGGTTGTTCCTGCAACCAAGTATTATGAAAATCATACTTGCAGTAATTTTGACGTTGATTTCATCGGCTGTGACGACCGAGTTCGAGGCAACCTCAAAGGTAACGTGGCAAGCGAACCGGGGCTTTCCTTTTCCTTTCATGAGCATCTTTGAATACGTGCAGGGAGGTAGGTGTTTGCAAAATACCTTATGCGTAGCAACAAATATTCAGAATTTCCACGCCTTGAGATTGTTGCTCAATATATTCGCCTGGTATCTCGTTTCTTGTGCAATTGTTCTGGTCTATAGCAATGCACTGAATTACGTATTGCGCCAGAGGTGGGTAACGTGACGACGCTCCAGACGAACGAGGTGGTTTGACCCATGAAGAAACAGACACGAAGACAACATTCCGATTCGCGTCTGTTTTTTCATTCACCTTCATACGCGCTGATTCCAAACATGATGCCGACGCTGACTCCCACACCGACGGCAACGCTCGGCACGGCGCAGTCCGTCACGATTGACTACATCTACGACCCGTATCATCTCAATATTTCGGGGGAACCTCTGTGAAACTTTTATGCAATCCTGACCGCGCTTTCACTGGGCTTGATACCAATACCTGCGATAATCTGGCAATCGCGATACCAGTAGGCGACTAGAGACATGT
>JACQWQ010000056.1 GCA_016209205.1 Chloroflexota bacterium | reverse complement strand
TCCGTTGGCAGCCATCCCCTCCGCGCCAGCTGCCAACGGATGTTGTAACGGATGAACGGATACGAGCGCGCCCATCCGCTCATCCGCTTTCCCCATCCGTTGGCAGCCATCCCCTCCGCGCCAGCTGCCAACGGATATTGGAACGGATGAACGGATACGAGCGCGCCCATCCGTTTATCCGCTTTCCCCATCCGTTGGCAGCCATCTCCTCCGCGCCAGCTGCCAACGGATATTGGAACGGATGAACGGATACGAACGCGCCCATCCGCTTATCCGCTTTCCCCATCCGCTGTCCACCCCCTCACCCCTCCAAGCCCTCCAAATTCCGTTTCACCGTCCGCGTATTCGGATGCTCGTCGCCCAAAACCTTTTGGAGAATACGCAGCGCGCGCTCCAGATACTGCCGCGCCGCATCCTTGTCACCCATCTCTTTCATCAACATGCCGAGATTGTTGACATCTCTTGCCACATTGGGATGGTCGGGACCGAACTGTTTTTCGTCAATCGCCAGCGCACGCTCCAAATACGCTTTCGCCCCGCGCAGGTCGCCGAGGTCTTGCAGCACCGTGCCGAGATTGTTGACATCGCTTGCCACGTTATGATGGTCAGGACCGAATCGTTTTTCGTCCAGCGCCAGCGCGCGCTCCAAATACGCTTTCGCCCCGTGCAGGTCACCGAGGTCCCACATTACGCCGCTGAGATTATTGACGGTTGCTGCAACATATTCGTGTTCAACACCGAATGTTTTCTCGCACATCGCCAGCGCACGCTCGAACAATTCTTTTGCCGCGGCGTATTGCGCGCGTCCATTCAGATACAAGCCCATCTGATTCAAGAGCCACGCAGTTTGTTCCGGCGCGACGTTTGCTTGTTCCGCATATTCGGCGGCGGCGAGTCCGTGTTGGAGCAAACGCGCACAGGTTTTCCAACTTTCTACATCTGTCAGAATGGCATCTCCCGGAAACGCATCATCCACCACGCGCACTGCCGCGTCCGCCCACTGCTTGCGCGCGGCATCGTCGAGACGATCACGCGTGACGGCTTGGACGAGGCGATGGACGAATAGATTTTCTTGCTTGCGTTCCACGAGTGAATAGTGGCGCAGCGCGGCGATGGCGTTGTTCAAGACGAGTTCGTCAATCTCCCGCGTTGACGTTTCACCTTTCACGTCCCCTGTTGACGTTTCACGTTTGACGTTTCCCGCCAACAACGCGCCAAGCTCTGGCAAACGATTGCTCCCCTTCCGAATCACGTCAAGCGGAATATCATCGGGCGCGAAAAAGGCACAGAGGTTGAGCAGGTCGGCGGCGGCGGGGGTTTGCGCGGTGATTTCTTGCAGAGCCAAATCCCACGTCGTCAAGATCGTCGAGTGATAATTCAACGGCTGCGTCACGTCACGCCAGAGGTCGGCGCGGCGCATTTGGAACAGCGTGAGATACTGCGCGACGGAAATCGAGGTCTGTCGAACATAGGCGCGTGCGTGTTCGAGCGCGAGCGGGAAATCGCCCAACGCGGAGGCGAGCGCGTCTGCATCTTTTTCGTCCGCGTCGTATGTCGCCGTTGTCAGCAAATGCACGGATTCGGCGCGCGGCAGAAGCGGCAGCGCGACCGTCGCGCCCACGTCGTCCCACGCGGGATGGCGCGAGGTGATGAGAATGTGCCCGTTGCTGCCCGCCGCCAGATACGCGCGAATTTCTTCCGGCGCGTTGGCATTGTCAAACACGAGCAGCCAGCGCGCGTTTTGGCGCAGCCATTCGCGCGTCCATTCGATCAACGCGGGTTGATTCGGTTCGGTCGCAAAACGCGGTTCCAGTTTCACCGCGAGCGCGGCGTAATCGCTCGCCAGCGTCGCGGGTTCCTCGGCGTGCAGCCACCACACCACGTCATAGTGTTGTTGAAAATGAAAACAGTATTCGACGGCGAGGGACGTTTTGCCGATGCCGCCCAAGCCCGCAATCGTCTGTGTGAGCGCGACGACTTGGTCGCGTCCGAGCGGCGCCCAGCCGGGCGGATGCGCCACGCCCGCGCGTTCCGCCAGCGAAGCCAGCCCGCCGACGCCGAACGTTTGGCGCAGCGCGTTCAATTCGTGCGTGCGCCCGACAAAGTGCGGGTTGCGATTGTGCGGCACATTCCAGATGCGGGGAGTTTGAAGTAGGGGCAGCATGGTTGTTCGAATCCAGACCTGACAGGTTTTTGAGACGTACGTTTCACGAACGGCAACAGCGATGTACATCGCGCCTGGTGTTCGTGACGCGCACGCGATAAAAACCTGTCAGGTCTTGACGTTAGACACCCAAATACGCCTTGCGCACGCTCTCCATTTCGCGCACCTGTTTCGCCGCGCCTTCGATTTCGATTTTGCCGTGCGCCATGACGTACGCGTAATCGCTGACCGCCAGCGCCATCTGCACGTTTTGTTCCACGAGCAGCATCGTGATGCCCGTCTGTTTCAGCGCGCGAATGACTTGGAACAGGTTGAGCGTCAACAGCGGCGAAAGCCCGAGCGACGGTTCGTCAAACATCAGCACGCGCGGTTTTGCCATCAAGCCGCGCGCAATCGCCAACATTTGTTGTTCGCCGCCGCTCAACGTCCCCGCGACCTGATTCACGCGTTCCTTCAAACGCGGAAAAAGGTCAAACACCCGTTCGAGGTTTTTGTTCATCTCGCCGCGCGCGTGACGCGGCGTTGCGCCCATTTCCAAATTCTCGCGCACGGTCAGGTCCGTAAAGAGCTGGCGTCCTTCGGGAATCATGACCAAGCCCATGTCGGCTTTGGCGTGCGGCGAAACGCGCGTCACGTTGCGTCCGGCGTACGCGACGACGCCGCGCGGCACGGGCAGCAAACCCATCACCGCGCGCATCAACGTCGTCTTGCCGCTCCCATTCGCGCCGACCAGCGTGGTCAGCCGCCCCTCTTCCAACTTGAGCGACACGCCCCACAAAATTTGCACATCGCCGTAGCCGGATTCCACGTTCGAAATGTCGAGTAGCGCCATGCTTGCCTCAACTCCAGTGAGATGTTTGCACAAAGATTTTTCGGCATGGTTCAGAAAACGGCAGAGTTAGATTGTCATTCTGAGCGGAGCGAAGAATCCTTCGGCTGCGCTCAGGACAGGTTCTCTGCCTGACCCTACTAGAGATTCTTCGCTCTGCTGCACAGAAACTGCCAACTGTCATTCTGAAGGGACATGCGATGTAGGCGATGTGCGATGTATTCCCATCGCCTACATCGCACATCGCCAGAATCTCTATGCCAAACCAGAGATGCTTCGTCCCAGATGTTTCACAGAGTTTACTCGCGATGGAGTTCATCGCACGAAGCATGAAGGGTTCAGCAGACAGTTTCTGCGGGGCCCGCAGCCCGCGTGGGCTGGGCATCTCAGAATGACAGTGTCAATCTAACTT
>JACQWQ010000055.1 GCA_016209205.1 Chloroflexota bacterium | reverse complement strand
GCTTCGCTCGCAGCAGTGGTTCGATATGACAGACCCCGTTCAAGTTCTGAGCAGAGGCCCATCACGCGCGGGCGTGATGTTTGATGACACAAACTTTTCCAACGCGAATCCACGCGAATCTAAACCAATCCCTCAGTGCTTCGGGACAGGTTCTACGCGAACATCTTTTGGGATTCGTCAAGATTCGCGCTCAAATCGCTTGCGATTTGCATTCGCGTTTTCCGTCCGATAACTCAATCGGTGCGCTGGAAGTTTCTGAGCAGGAGCGTTTTTTGCGGGGTCGAGCCCTTCGTTCCTCAGGGTAAACTCCGTCGAGACAGAAATCTCAATCGCGCTATCGAGATTTCTCGCACACCAGCATGAATGAATCACACGAACGTCCAACCTTGACCACTGCCCGTTTCATCCTGCGCCCCTTTGTGCTCGCCGACGCAGCGCGCGTGCAACAGCTCGCCGGCGTGCGCGAGGTTGGCGAAATGACGGGGCATATCCCGTATCCCTATCCTGACGGCGCGGCGGAGGAATGGATTGCCGCACAGGAGATGGAATGGCAACACGGCGAAGCGGTTACGTTCGCGATTACGCAATGTGATACGCGCGAACTCATTGGCGCAATCGGGCTGACTATTTACCGGGAAAATCGCCGCGCGGAATTGGGCTATTGGCTCGGCGTGCCGTACTGGAATCAGGGCTACATGACCGAAGCCGCGCGCGCAGTCATTCGCTTTGGCTTTGAAAATTTGAACCTCAATCGCGTATACGCCTCCCATTTCGTGCGCAACCCTGCATCGGGGCGCGTGATGCAAAAATGCGGAATGCGGTACGAAGGCACCCTGCGCCAACATTTTGTGCGCTGGGGGCAAGCGGAAGATTTGGTGTATTACGGGATTTTGAAAAGTGAATGGATTTCGTAGTAACGAATTCATTCGTTCCCCTGCACGCAGATTCCCATTTGACCCTTTTTAAGCCGTAAGATTGCATTTTACGGGAAGATGGAGCAAGAAATGACGTACGATCCAAGCGGACTCGATCCCCAACGCACGATTCGTGATTTAAAAGAATTACGCGCGCTCACGGGCGATGAAAACGGCGCGCAGCGCGTGGCGTTTACCGATACGTGGATTGCTGCGCGGAAATTCATGCGCGAAAAACTCGCGGACTTGCCCATCAAAGTGCAAGTGGACGAAGCGGGCAATCAATGGGCAACGCTGCCGGGCAAATCCGACGACGCGCTGCTCATTGGCGGGCACATTGATTCCGTGCCGAATGGCGGCTGGCTCGACGGCTGTTTGAATTTGCTCGCGGGCATCGAGGTGCTGCGCCACATCGCGTCGCTCGCGCCAGCAGCACGCCCGCCGTTCACGATTCGGCTCGTGGATTGGGCAGACGAAGAAGGCGCGCGCTTTGGTCGTTCGCTGTTTGGTTCGTCGTCCACCTCGGGGCACATGAATCCTGACGATTTGCGCGATCTTAAAGACAAAGACGGCATCCGTTTGCAAGACGCACTCGAACGCGTCGGCATCAACATTGACCGCGCGCTCGACGCCAAAAGTCAACTCCAAGATGCGAAAGCGTATCTCGAATTGCACATCGAGCAGGGTCCGGTGCTCGAAAGCAAAAATTTGGCGATGGGCACTGTGCTCGGCACATACGGCGTCGAACGGCATTCGATTCGCTTTGTCGGACAAGCCGCGCACGCGGGTTCTACGCCAATGCACATGCGCCGCGACGCGTTAGCGGCTGCCGCGCGCCTCGAACTCGAAATCCGCGAAATTGCCATCCGCAACGGCGGCGTCTGCACGATGGGGCGCGTGGACACCAAACCGGGCATCGTGACATCCGTCGTCGAAACGTGCGATTGTTTGCTCGACCAGCGCCATCTTGACGCGGGCGCGTTGGCGACGATGCTGCGCGAGGCAAAAGAAGCGAGTGAAAAATTCGCGCAGCAAGAAAGCGTCAGCGCCGCGTGGACGCGCCTCTGGCAAATCGAACCGATTTTGTTCCACGAAGAATTGCGCACGCTGACCAACGAAGCGATTCAAGAAGTCACCGGCGCGTCGTTTCGTTTGCCGAGCGGTCCGCTGCACGACGCCGCCGAAGTCGCCCGCGCGGGTGTGCCGACCGTGATGCTCTTTGTGCAATCCCTGCGCGGTCTCTCGCATACGAAACTCGAAGACACAAAAGAAGAGCATCTGGCGCTGAGCGTGGAGGCGCTGGATCGGCTCGCATACAAAGCGATGGAGTGGATCCAACAACGCACAAAATGAAATTCGCTGCCTTCGACCTCGAAATCGCCAAAAGTTTTCCCAATGACGGCAATTGGAAGAATGTCGCGCCGTTGGGGATTACGTGCGCCGCGCTTGCGTTAAGCGGTGAAAGTGAACCGCGCTATTTTCAAGCTGCGCCACAATTGTCGCGCGCCGCGTGTCGTGAGCTCGTCGCGGAATTGCAGCGCGTCGCGTGCGCGGGTTACACCCTCGTAACGTGGAACGGCGCCGCGTTCGATTTCGCGGTGCTCGCGCAAGAGTCGAACATGCCGCGCGAATGTGCGGAACTCGCGCTCGCACATGTGGATTTGATGGCGATAGTGACGTTCAAGCGCGGACATTTTCTGAGCTTGCAAAAAGCGTTGGAAGGCGCGGGCATTCAAGGCAAAAAGCAAGTGGTCGTGCTCCAAGACGGTTCGCGCCTTGACGGGATGAGCGGCAAACTCGCGCCCGAGTTGTGGCGACGCGGGGAATTTGACGCGGTGTTGAGTTACTTGCGCGAAGATGTAATGCAACTGCTGGAGCTCACGCGCATTGTGAGTGAAACGCAAGCGCTGCGCTGGACGAGCGCGAAAGGGCTGCCGCAAGTACTGCGCGTGGATTGTTTGTGGAGCGTGCGCGAATGTTTCGCGTTCCCGCTGCCCAATACCGCGTGGATGAACACTGACCCGCCGCAGCGCGAAAAATTGATCGAGTGGATGCCGCCGCTCGATTCCATTTTACCGTCTGCGCCGTACGCCCCGCGTGATTTGCGCGAGCTGCCGTTGTTTGCGTACGCCGCCGAAGACGCGTACTGGCGCGAGTTTCGCCGCGCCCTCCAGACCTGACAGGTTTCTAACCAGGCGCGGCGCATACACCCTGCGCGATGTACCCCGCGCACGCGACACCTGAAGCGTCCGTCCCAAAAACCGGTCAGGTCTGGTATGCTTGACCAAATCCGGCAACGTCGTCCAGATAGACACTCCAACATTTCCGCACCGTAGATGAGGTATCATTATGCGACACAAGTCGCTGCGTCTCTATGCGCTCTTGGCGCAGTTCATTCCCAATTCCTATTTCGCCAAATTACTCATCGCCGTCGTGCTCGGCATGAGCATCCCACTGTTGGCGATGAACATATTTCTCTGGATGGTTGCGAACACAACGTTCGAGCTCAAACTGGGCGCCTTGCTGGTAAGCAGCATCGCCACGCTCGTGGGAGCGCTGCTCGGCGGATGGCTGCTTTACGGTCTTTTAATGCCCTTGAAATTCACACATGACGCGCTGCAAAATTATCTGGCGGAACATACCGCGCCCTTTCTGCCCACCGAATATGCGGACTCGGCGGGACAGATCATGGCGGACGTGCAATACATCGTAACCCTACTCGATCGTTATTCGATGGGGTTGCAAAACGCGGGCCAAACCGATCACCTGACCAGCGCCTTGAGCCGGGGTGTGAGTGAAACGCGGCTGCGCCAGGAGATGGAATATGCTGCTTCGCACTTGCAGCCGTTTGCCTTGGCTTTGCTCGACCTGGATCATTTCAAACAAATCAACGATCATTACGGGCTTGCCGTCGGGGATCAATGTTTGCGCCACATTGGCAACATCATCCGGCAAAATATCCGCAAGAACGATTGGCTGGGGCGCTGGGGCGGCGATGAATTTATTCTCGTCCTGCACGACGTTGACCCGCAACGTTTAGAGCAAGCCCTCGCGCGTTTGAATGAAGCGCTCCTCGCCAATCCCAATCCCGATTTGCCGACGGACATGCACTTGATGATTGCGCTCAGCGTCGGCGCAACCATTCTGCGTCCCGGCGATACCCCCGAAGCACTGCTCGCCAAAGCCGACGCCGCGCTGTACCGCTCCAAAATGGAAGGGAGGGGCCAGATCACGGTTTTGGACGAACGTATCAACACTCCGTCCAAAGCGCCGCCTCTGGCAAAAAGGCAATCCGAATCTCAACCCTGAGTATTTGGCGCATCGTTTGCTTGCGCTTGCCTATCGGCGCAATCACCGCGCACGAACAACTTATTGGGTCAATCGCATTTGGATTTCCGCTCAGCGTAGTTTGGAAAACAACGGCAAAAAAGGGGAAATGCACAACAAAGAAGGAGCGTTGCAAATAATGTTCGCGATGCGTTTTTTGATTTTGGCTTCAGTATTCCTTTTGGCATGCCAGTCCATCAATTCGGAACCACCAACTTTTGAAATTCATCCAACCAAGCCGGATGCGCAGGTACAAGTCGAATTGCAAGGTGAAGTTGCATATTTTGATATCCATTGAGTATTTTCGTATGCCTACCGCGCGTTTCAAGATCGGCGATTTTTCACAACTGGCGCAAGTGTCCGTGCGCACGCTGCGGCTGTACGACGAATTGGGTCTGATCCATCCTGCCGAAACCGACCGCTGGACGGGCTATCGCTATTACACGCTCGACCAACTGCCGCGTCTGACGCGCATTCTCGCCTTGAAAGATTTGGGATTGTCATTGGGACAGATCGCACATTTGATGAAAAATGATTTGTCCGCCAAACAAATGCGCCGGATGCTCGAACAAAAGCAAGCGGAACTCGAGCAGCAGTTGAGCAACACGCAAAGCCAAATGCAGCGCGTCCGCGCACGCTTGCACCAAATCGAGAATGAAACCGCGCCGCCCAAGTACGAAGTGGTGCTGAAAACACTGAACGCGCTCGCGTTTGCCTCAATTCGCGTGACCGTGCCGCACCTCAGCGAAATGGCAAACTATCGCATGGCGCGCCAGAGTGAAATGTATGCGACGCTCGCGCAATACGGCATCAAACCGCTCGACCCCGAATTGTTTGTCTATCATCTGGACCGACGCGCTGTTGAAAAAATTTCCCGATGGTGTGGGCAACGTGCGCTTTCGCGCCCTGCGCGAAGTCGCGACAGCGGCAAGTGTAATTCATCACGGCAGCATCTGGAACGTCCCCGATGCCATCATCGCGCTGTACAGTTGAATCGGGCGAAACGGTTTGCAATCCGCCGGAGCGTATCGCGAACTACATCACGGCTGGTGCGAGTGTTTCACGCCCGAAGCCGAACTTTACTCAAACATCACGCTCGAAATTCAACTGCCCGTCGAACCGTTCCACAATTCTTGAATTTCGACAGGATTGACAGGATTAACAGGATTGATCCTTTTGTATATTGCGATGCTTCAGGTGTAATCAAATGGCGCTTACAATTGGCGACCGCGCCCCAAACTTCAAATTGACGAGCGATACGAGCGAACAAGTCACGCTCGCGTCATTTAGGGGCAAACGCGTCGTCATCTATTTTTATCCCAAAGACGATACGCCGGGCTGTACCGCGCAAGCGCGCAATTTTCGCGACCAATTTGCGGAATTTCGAAATCAAGATGCGGTGGTCATCGGCATCAGTCCGCAAGACACCAAGTCACATCAAAAGTTCAAGACCAAGTATCAACTGCCGTTCATCTTGCTTTCGGACCCCGACCACGCGGTGGCGGAAAAATACGGCGCGTGGGGCGAAAAATCCCTGCACGGCAAAAAATATATGGGCATCGTGCACAGTCATTTTGTGATTGACGAAAAAGGGAAAATTGTGGACGTTCAGTACAAAGTGACGCCCAAAGACAGTGCGAAACTGGCGCTTCAAGTTCTAAAGGAAAAATGAGATTGTGCAATTCGGGGCTTGACTCTAACGCTGCGTGAGGGTGTATAACATCAGTGAATATTATCACGGAGGCAGCATGTCAAATCCAGAATTGCACGTTATTTTCGGCACAGGTCCCGTTGGACAATCCATCGCGCAAGAATTGGTCGGGCGCGGGAAAGCAGTCAAAATGGTCAATCGCAGCGGTCAAGCCCCGCGCGCTGTGCCCGCGAACGTCCAAACCGTTGCAGCAGATGTTTGGAATTCCGCATCGCTCGATGCGGCGGTACAGGGCGCAACGCATGTTTATCAAGCCGCGCAGCCCGCTTACCACGAATGGGTCACCAAGTTCGTGCCCTTTCAAAAAAATATCCTCGACGCAACCGCACGCGCCCGCGCCAAACTCGTCGTCGTTGACAATCTCTACATGTACGCCGATACGAACGGCAAACCCATCAACGAGCAAACGCCGGTCAGTCCGCACACGCGCAAAGGAAACGCCCGCGCCCAAGCCGCGCAAGCCATTCTCGACGCGCACAACGCGGGGCGCGTCCAAGCCGTCATCGGGCGCGCCTCGAATTTTTTCGGGCCCGCCGCGCTCGACTCGACGCACGGTGCGCGCATGTTCGGCTTCGCCGCGCAAGGCAAAGCGGCGGATTTGTACGGCAGCGTGAATCTCCCGCACAGCGCGACGTACGTCCAAGATTTCGGCAAGGCGCTCGTCGTGTTGGGCGAAAACGATGCGGCGTTCGGACGAGCGTGGATTGTGCCGACCGCCAAGCCCGTTTCGCAGCGCGAATTTGCTGAAATGATTTTTGCGGAATTGGGACAGCCGCCAAAATATCGCGCGGTGGGGCGCACGATGCTGTCGTTGTTCGGTCTGTTTGCGCCGCCTGCTAAAGAAATGGTTGAGATGATGTACGAATTCGAGAAACCGTACATTGTGGATTCGAACAAATTTGAAAAACTTTTGCAATGCAACCGACGCCGTTACGCGCGAGCATTTCAGAAACCGTCGCGTGGTACAAGAAAAATGTAGCCGCGAACGGAAAACGCTAGATTGAGCTACCGCGAATCTACGCGAATCTGCGCGAATGTTTTTTGGGCGTAGATTCGCGCAGATTCGCGGTTAAAATCCTTGCGCTTTCCACAAAGTTTTCAGCGCCAAGTTCTGACGCGTCAAACATAAAAATTTTGCCCGCCGTCTGGCGGGCGTTTTTTTTCAAAACTCTATTTCTACATTCGTCGCCTGCGGTGGCAGCGGCACGGCAATCACCCCGCGCCCCAAATCGCGCACCCGCGCGCGATGCCCGCTTACACGCGCGCTTGCAATCTGCTTGGCAGCTGGTAACTGCACCACGATTTCGCCACGCCCGCGCGCGTACGAATCTAAATCAATTCGCAGCATTGACCGTTCGCGCGTCACGCGTAGAATGTCCGCGCCGCAAATGTGACGCGACGAAGCGATGACGCCCGCGCGGGACGACACCGGCGCGCAGTGCAGCACGATGGTTTGATGTCGCGCGTGGCGCGCGATGGTGACGCGTCTGCGAAACACGCCCAGATATTTCTTGTTCCAAAAATCATAGACGTGATACGCACGCGCGTCGGGCAGTGCGATGGTGGTTTGCTTGGAGCGTTTGCCCCAATGAACTGCCGCCAAAATCACGCGCCCATCTTCGAGCGACAGTTCCAATTCGGCGGGTTGCGTGGCGTCGTGCGCGAACCATTTGCGAAGGCGCGCCGATTGCTCTGAAGCAGGCAGAACCCGTCGCAAATCGTCCAGATGCTTTTGTTGGATGGTCGCCAGATTGTCACTGTCCAACAAGACGGAACCGGTCAACGCGGCGACGGTTGCCAGCGTGCGCATCTCGTGGCGCGTCATCACATTCAGGTCGCCATGTTGGCGGACGATGACACAATCGGGATCGTTCAGCCACCACGTTTGGTCGAACGGCGCGCGCAGCAGTGTATTCTGCACCGCATGTCGCGTCGAGACCGAGCCGGCATTTGCTGGGTCAAGCGCTTCCCACGCAAAATGGACATCTTGGCTCACGCGCATCGCGTCCACTAACCCGACTGACGCGCTCTGCGGCGCGCCGCAGCCGAGAATCGCTCGCGCCGCGCCGACGGTTTCCGCAACGATCTGCAAGCCGCGCCGGTAGATCTGGGCGCGCGTTTGTGTGTCGTCCAAGTGTTTGCCCGCCAGCGCGCCCGCAAACAGAAAATCCAATTTCACCACCGCATAACCCCATTCATCGCAAACGGTGTGAAACAAATCGCGCAGCCACTGCTGCACCCCCGGATGCGTGAGGTCGAGCGCAAAAATTTTTTCGCCGAGATGGTCCCACGCATAGACCGGCGCGCCCTGCGCGTCGCGCAAAACAAATTCGGGATGCGCCGCGACGAGCTGGGAATCGTGCTGCGCGCCAAACGGCGCCAGCCAAATGCCGGGCGATTTGCCCGCCGCGCGAATTTCATCGGCGATGACGCGCATCCCCGCGGGAAATTTGTCGGCTTGAATGCTCGTCCAATCGCCAATCGCGGTGGCGTACCCGTCGTCAATCAAAACCACGTCCAACGGCAAATTCGCTGCGCGCATCGCGGAAACATTGGCGCGAATGTCGTCCGCCGAATTTGCGCCATAAAAGTAATACCACGAGCACCAACCTTGCAGCGACGAATGCGCGCCGCGCCGCCCCATGTTTTGCGCCACACGCTGCGCGTATTGTTCATACAAAGCATTCGCGTCGCCGAAACGCACACCGAATGGTTCCGCGTCGAACGCCGCGCCGCCGGCGAGCCGCACACCGTCGCCGTACGCCACGGCGCGCACGCGCGTGACGCGTTCGTTCACCGTGCAGCGGATTTGTCCAAACTGGCGCGCGCCGCTTTCAAAACCGAGTAAGAGCGCGTTCTCATCCGTCACATTTCCAATTAACATGAATCCATTGCTCGTGCGTTCTGCCGCGTCAGGCGCGCCGTACGGCAAATGTTTTTCAGAATAATCATCGCCACTATACACCGTCTCTGGCTCCGTCATCTGCCGCACCGCCGTCGGCGACCACGACTGCCAGCCGTGGTGCAGATACCGCAACTTTGCCGCCGCGTCGAGATGAATTTCGCCCCGCTGTGCCGCATCGCAATCGAACACGTCCAGCGTGTCGAGAAAAATCGGCGCGGTGCTCGTATTGGTTACGCCTAACTTGAGCGCATCATCGAAACACAAAGTGAGCGTTACACACGCATCACTGCCGGTCAACGTCCTCGCGTCACGCGCCGCCTTCGTGCGTACGGATTGAATCTGCCCAGCAGCGTCGCGGTAAGTGACGCGCGCGAATGCGTTTGCGAACACAACGCGCCGCCCATCCAGCACATCGAACGCGCCGTCAGCGTGCAACCGAAAACGCGTCACGGCGCCACCTCCCACGCATTCAAATTCCAGAACGCGCCCGCAAAGGAACTGGGCGCGATGCCCTGCACTTGGGCGCGGGCATTGACATTGCGCGTGGGCGCGAACAAAAATACCATCGGCGCATCGGTCGCCAGTCGTTGAAACATGAGCGCGTAAATTTGTTTGCGTGCTGTCGGCTCACACCGCGCAACTGCGTTGCCGGTGTCCAATGCTTGGTCTACTTGCGCGTTGGCATAGCCCGTCACATTCAAACCGTAACCGGGTTCGTCCGACTGGGTGCTCCAAAAATAATGTTGGTCGGGATCGAGCGGGATATTGAAATGCGCCAATGCCAAATCGTATTCCTGCAAAAAGACGCGCGTCAAGTACAAATAACGTTCCGGCAATTTCAATACCGCGCGAATGCCGATGGCTTCCAACTGTGCGCGCGCAATTTGCGCGGCAGTTTCAAAAGTCGCGTCGTCCGCTTGCGCCCACAACGTTACCTCCAAGGGCTTGCCCGCTTTTTCGACAATCCCATCGCCGTCTGCGTCGCGCCAGCCCGCATCGGACAAGAGTTGGCGCGCGCGTGCGACGTCAAAAGACTGCGGTTTCGGATTTGCATTCGCCCAGAACGAGGGCAGCATACTGGTTTCGAGCGTCGTCCCGCGCAGCGTCGTAGTGAATTGCGCGCGGTCGAGTGCCACAGCTACAGCTTGCCGCACCCGCACATCGTCGAACGGCGCGCGTTTGGTGTTGATCGCCAACGCGTAAAACTCGTTCGTCGTGTAGGCAGAGTTTTGCGTCCCATCCATCACGTCCTGCGTCACCACAACATCCGCGTCCCCCTGACGCACCGCGTCACGCGCGGCGCGTTCGTCGGGGTACGCGGGGTACGCGCGATACGTCCAATCCGTAACCCACGGCGCGCCGTTCCAGTACGCCGCATTCGCCTTGAACGTCAGCGCATCGTCTTGCCATGCTTTCAAAATGAGCGGACCCGTCCCAATCAAATCTGCTGGCGCGACATCGTTCAACGGTTTATTTTTCAAAACGTGCTCGGGCAGAATCTTGATATTGCCAATATATGTCAACGCCGCGCAGTACGGTTCGCGAAAGGTGAGGCGAACCGTTTGCGCATCCGGCGCGGTCACATCTGCCAGTGAACCAAAATCGGCGGCGGGCGTAACGCGTATTTTCGCGTCCGACAAAGTTTTGAGCGTAAACACGACGTCGCCCGCCGTAAGCGGCAGCCCGTCGTGCCACTTGACACCCTGGCGCAATACGAACGTAACCGTTTTGGCGTCGTCCGAAACCGTCCAACTTGTAGCCAGTCCCGGCAGGAGTGAACCGTCTTGCGGATTGACGCGCAGGAGCGAGTCATACAACGCGCTCGCGACAAATTGGGGCAGCGCGGCGATTTCGCGCGATGGTTCACCAACTCCGGCGACAATGAGCGAGCCGCCGCGTCGGCGCACCGTCGGCGTCGGCGCAACGGTCGGAGTGAGTTTCGTCGGCGATGGCAGTGCGGCTTGCGTCGCGCGCGGCGTGCGCGTGGGAGCATTCGTCGCGGTAGAGCCGATGGTCGGCGGAATCGTGGGGACGGGCGCCGTGAAAGTCGCTGGGTCTGCTTCGCACGCGATGAGAAAAAAAATTGCGAGAGACGAAAGGATTGGGAGGAAAAAGCGGAATAGAGTTCGTTTCACTTTATTCTCGATGCCGGAAGTGGAGAGAAATACTGTCACTGTACATCACGATTTTGGGGTTTGTCATTTCGAGATGGTCAACCCCGCGGGGGCTGTGTGGGCGGAGAACTGTCATATCGAACGGAGTGAGATATCTCATGGAGCCTGCCACGCTTCGCTCGCAGCAGTGGTTCGATATGACACCCTCCTGCCAAGTTCTGAGCAGCGGATGCTCCGACGCAGTTCGTCGGCGAAATCTCGGTTTTACCCAGATTTCTCACTCCACTACGTTCCGTTCGAAATGACAATTGTCACATACTGTGTCAAACATCCACGTCACACGCGAGCATGTCCTCAAGCGTTTCGCGGCGGCGCACCAAACGCGCGCGACCATTTTGGACGACGACGACGGCGGGACGCGGAATCAGATTGTAATTGGACGCCAGCGGCAGTTGATACGCGCCCGCGACCGGAATGGCGACGAGATCGCCGACGCGCGTTTCGGGCAGCGGGGCGCGTTCGATCAACACATCGCCTTGTTCGCAGTACCGCCCCGCGAGCGCGTATTCGCGCGCAGCGGGTTCGGCGAAACGATTCGCGAGATACGCTTGATACTGCGCGCCGTACAGCGCCGGACGCACATTGTCGCCCATGCCGCCGTCGAGGGCAACGTACGTTCGGACGCCGGGAATTTCTTTGACGGAACCGACGCGATACAACGCGACGCCGGCGCGCGCAATCAGGGCGCGCCCCGGTTCGGCAAGCAATTTCAATTTTTCATCCAAGCCGCGTGCGCGCAATCCGTCACGCAACGCGCGCGTCGTATTTTCTGCGAACGTTTCCATGTCCAACGTCGTCTGCGCGTCGTTGTACGCCACGCCCCACCCGCCGCCGATGTTCAATTCGCGTAACTCGAAATTGAATTTTGCGCGCCACTCGGCGGCAACATCCAACACGGCGTTCAACGCGTCGCCCAGCGCGTCGGCGTCAAACACTTGCGAGCCGATGTGAAAATGCAGACCGACCAACTGCAATTTTTCGTATTTGGCGATTTCGTGCGCGGCGCGTTCCGCCATACCGTTGCGGATCCCCAAACCGAATTTGGAATCGGCGACACCGGTCGTCATGTAACGGTGCGTGTGCGCGTCAATGTTGGGGGAAAGACGGATGAACAAAGCGCAGATGGCGAACGGCGAATGGCGAGAAGCGAGAGACGAGAGCAGCGGGAGTTCATCGAGATTGTCCACGACGAAATGTGTGACGCCCATCGCAAGCGCCGCACGAATTTCATCGGGCGATTTGTTATTGCCGTGAACGTAGATGGTGTTGGGGTCAAAGCCGGCGCGGCGCGCAATGACGATTTCGCCCTCCGACGTCACGTCGAGACCGAGCCCGAGTTCGCGATACAGGCGCGCGAGAAACGGAGCGAAATACGCTTTCGTCGCATAGAGCAGTGTCACATTTTCCCAATGCGCGCGAAATGTGACTAACGCACGCGTCGCTTGGGCGCGCAGCGTCGTTTCGTCATACACATAGAGCGGCGTGCCAAACTTGGCCGCGAGTTCCGTTACATCGCAGCCGCCGATTTCGAGATGCTGTGCGTCGTTTGTGCGTGCGGTGAAGGGAAACAGGTTCTGCCAGGACATTGGCAAGGATTATACATGGGAAAGGGGCGAGAACAATTTTGGACACGCCAAATACCTGACACGCCTTTGAAATAAATGGACACCAAATGAGCACTTTTTGGACTGGAGAATTTGCGTCGTGCTTGATACAACTTCTGGGAGAAGGGTCATTAGAACGATAGGAGGTGCGATTCTATGGATCCCCAACCCCAATTAAAATGGTCCAAGGAACAAGCGCAGAGCATTGTCCGCGAGTCTTATGGCGCGGTCGTCCCCAATGGTTTGGGCGTGGCATCAAGTCTCTACGATCCTGACGAAATTGCGTGGCTGCCTGCTTCTGTGACCGAGTACGCGCTCGGCTTGGGCAATCCGATTCGCTATGCGGACTTGCAGCCGGGTGAAATTGTGTTGGATATTGGCAGCGGCGCGGGAATTGACACCTTTCTGGCGGCGAAAAGCGCAAGCCCCCATGGACGCGTGATCGGCTTGGACATGACCCCCGAAATGCTCGAGCGCGCCCGCGCCAATCAAAAGATGCTCGGTCTCTCGAATGTCGAATTTCGAAGGCACGATGGAAGAAATCCCGCTTCAAGATGCCAGCGTGGATGTGATTATTTCGAATGGCGTCATCAACCTCTCCACCGAAAAAGGGCGGACCTTTCGGGAATTGTATCGCGTGCTGAAACCCGGCGGGCGCTTGGTGTTTTCCGATTCCGTCGTCAATGGGCAGCTGCCGCGTTCCGTTCTGGACAGCGAAGCCGCGTTTGCGGGCTGACTCGGCGGCGCCGTCTCGGAGAGAGGGCTAATCCGTGAAGCAAAAAACGCGGGCTTTACCAATGCGCAAGTCCTAACCAAAGATGTGGTGGAAAAGGAGCGCCTGAAACTTTACCCGCTTTTCAGCGTCGAATTTCTCGACTGGCTCTTTGAACAATTCCCCGCACAGGAACTTCCGATCTACCTCGCACACTTTCGCTTTACTAAACCCAATACCTTCGCCAAAACGATTTTTTCCTCGCTCGCGGCGGATTTGTAATCCGCGATTTCCCATCGGGATTACTCGGATGCAGTTCAGCGGATGAAATACATCCGAGCAATCCCGCGCGAGCGAAGGGGAATTGGCGAAGGTATTGTAAACCGGGTCAATAAAAAAGGTAGGGCGCAAGTCCCAAGACCCCAAGTGTTTTTGCCGCAGCGCGCGACTCGATGAGCGATATTGCTGAAAAACACTTGGGGTCTCTGGGCAGCGCGAACTGTGTGATGGACCCGCTCGTTTGATAGACTTGCACGCCCAATGCGAAACTGGTCAAGCCAGAGCCAATAAATGAGACCACCTGTCCGAACCAGACAATTGCAAAAATCCACGTGCTGCTGATTTTGGAACGCCCTATCGTCTCGATCATGAGCTATCCGTTCTTTTTATTCTTGTAGACGAAAGCCGCGGGGGAAAAGATACACTTTCCCTTGCGAGTCAAGACCTTTGAGGTTTTCGAACGATGTGCGTCATTCGCGCGGTCGCGACGGAAACCTCGAAGGTCTTGCCGTAGGTCAATCAGGAATCTGCGCTACAGCCAATCCTCCGCTTTGCAATGCGCTTTGAGCTCTTGCAGCAGCCGCGCCCTTCCACGGTGCAGACGGATTTTGACTACATCCAAACTCAGACCGAGAATTTCGGCAATCTCGTTCGCCGCCAACTCTTCGAATTCACTGAGCGCGACCACCATTCGATAATTCAACGGCAGGTTTTCGATATAATCCCGATAACATTCAGATCTTTCCTTCCGAAAGAGTTGCTGCTCTAGCGACGCGAGCGCACCCCCTGTCAGTACGTCTTGCTCCGCGCACGCGCGCTCACTTGCATGGGAAACGTCCGACAGTTCATTTTGGATGGTGCGCTTGAAAGATGGGGCGCGCAGCCGATCCAGGGCAGCATTGGTGGCAATGCGATAGACCCACGTAGACAATTTGGACTCGCCGCGAAAGGTGTGCAAGGACTGGCTGATTCGGATCAAGACTTCTTGGGTCAGGTCTTCTGCCTCGTACACGCCAACCAGTCGTGTGAGATAGCGCTGTATTTTGGGACGAAAGTCCGCATGGATTGTCTGAAAATCCAAAACGCCTTCACTCATGGCTTGACCTCATTCGAAAACATTACAAAAGCTCGCAGACGCTGCACGCCGTCTGCTGCGATTACTGCGGGCGTGCGTCCTCCGGTATTGGTTGTGTCAGCAGGGACGCCAGCAATACCACACCAATCACGATCAGCAGCATGGCGAATGACGATTCGAAACGCGGATCGAAGACTACATCCAGAGCGCCCCACGCGAGCGCGACGATCCCGATTGCCGTCGTCGAGCGTCGCATAGGGATCCCTTTCAGCCAGCGCGCCGCATTCACGCCGAGCACAATCAGACCGGTGCCGATTGCGCCCATGCCGATAGTCAAGGGATCAACCATTATCACCGTACCCCACCAGATAAACAACGCGCTCCATCCCATCGTCACGACATTTCGGTTCCAATTTATTGTATTGTCCATTTTTTCTCTTTTCCCTGCAAGAATTTGCTTTCAGAGCACCTTCGCGACAAAGTATCCTCTCACTTCTTGCCCCTGTGCCCAAGTCTTTGCCGGGCACAGACCAAATCCCAGCGCTTGCCACATCGGAATTGCCTGCGTCTTGTCTTCGGAACTCCACGCGCGCAACTGGTACACATTTTCCTTTCGCGAACGTTCCTCTGCCAACTCGATTAGATGACGAGCGATACCCCGTCGCCTATATTCTTTTCGTACTTCCAGGAAATCAATGTACGCGTCATGCGTTTCCAAGAGCGGCTGGGGCAACGTTCGCCACTGTACCGCAATGAGACCAACCAGCAGTTCCTTGTGAACAGCGGCAATCGAGAATCCGTCCGTGATGTGTATATGGCGGGCAGCTTTTTCGCCCCATTCGTTTGCCACGCGTGCGACCCATTCCTCGTCCGCATCAAGGAAATGAATGTCACGCAGATCAAAATCAACCATCGCGGCTCCCATCGCTAATGTGGATCGTTATACTTATCAACCCTGAGATGCCCATTCGTTCCAGATTGTGTACCAACCAAACAGAGTTTGTCATATCCAGACCTGACAGGTTTTTGACACAAAAGTTTCACGTCTCGCAACGGTTATGTACATCGCGAATGAGATATGTGACGCGACCGTTTTAGAAACCTGTCAGGTCTTGGTGGAACGCAGCACCGCCAAGTCACCGGGCTGATACGTGAGCTTTTCGACGACCACCGCCGTTTGTTCGTCGGAGAGCACAAAGTACTTGCCCTGTGCCTTGGCGTAAATCTCGCCGCTATCGTCGCGGAGGTCGCCCTCATTCTCCCAAAAGCGACCCCGGCTGGTACCCGAGTGAGCTCGGGCAAGGTAGGAGCGACCCGCTGGAGTCGGCTTGACAAACCGAACGGTGAGCTCGCCTGTCAAGAACATCCGCCCGGTCTGCAGGACGATGGGCCACCCCAGGAGCTCGTCGAACAACGCGCTGATTACTCCACCGTGAACCAACCCTGCATAGCCCGTCTGCGTAGGTTCCGGCTTGAATTCGAGTTGGACTGTGCCGTCGGTGTTGGCAAAGAAACGAGCGCGCAGACCGCGCGGGTGATGCTGACCGCACACATAGCATTCATCGTACGTGGGCAAATAGCCCGGCTGATTGATTTCCATTCTTTTCTTTCGACATTGTAGCAGGTAAACAGGGAGACAAGTAGACAGGTTCATGTTTCCCCGTCTACTTGCTACGTTGTCTCCCTGTTTACCTGTTTACGTCCACATTGTCTGTTAATCCTGTCTATTCCGCATAACGTCTATTATGCTGACGAGATTGCACAAGAAAAAGATACACTCGAACCAGCCCGCTTGCTCACGGTAGTTCGAGTGTTCTTACCTGCGGTCAAACGCTTTATGTCGGAACCCGCTCCAGCAAGAGCTCGATCTGCTGCATTTGCTCGACCGTGAGCGGACCGAAATCACAGCCGGCGATGTTTTCCTCGACTTGCGCAGAGGTTCTGAAACCGGTGAGGGGAATCGTCCGATCGCTGCGCGCCCACACCCACGCCAGCGCGCCCTGCGACAAGGTTCTGCCATCACTGGTCAGAATGTCCCGAACCTTCTCCAGCTTCTCAAGCACCGAAATAAAAAAAGAATCATTCCTACTTCGGAAATCCTCCGCCGAAAGCAGAGATTTGTAATTCTCAAGAGTATATTTACCAGTCAAAGCCCCCATGCCGAGGATGCCGCGCGCAATACTCGCCTGATCGAATTCATTGCAGACCGCCAAGCGCTCGGGCGCATCCCAGATCACATTCAAGCCGTGTTGAATCGCGGTGCAATGCGCGCCCCGCGCGAAAACCCGCGCGCAATCTGGATCGTTCGTGCTCCAACCATAAAATCTTATTTTCCCCTCTGTCACCAGCGATTCGAGAATCTCGATGACCTCTGCGGCAAATTCCGTCAGTGTAAAATGCATCTGGTGATATTGATACAGGTCAATGTAATCTGTTTCCAGACGCCGCAGACTGTCTTCACACTCCATACGGATATTGCCGATAAGGTCCCTCTCGTTCGCGTAGCGCCCGAACCGGTTATCTGCCTCGTCAATCGGCTTGCCGAATTTGGTGGCGATGACGGCCTGATCGCGTCTTGCTGCGAGGGCGCGTCCAAGGAGCCGTTCACTGTGACCTGCCCCATAAGCAGGGGCGGTATCAAAGAAATCAATCCCGGCATCCAGCGCGTGATGAATGGTGCGAATGGATTGCGCGTCATCCACATCGCCGAGAAAGAGGATGGGCTGTTTCTCGTTCGCGGAGGCGTCCAGCAGATACCTCTCGTCGTCTTTCATTTTGCCCCCGATCTCCATACAACCGAGTCCCAGGGCGCTTACTTGAATCCCGCTGCGTCCCAATCGTCGTCTAAACATACTGGACCTTTCTTAATCGTCATATCCTTCAGGGTTTTCTCCACCGGCAAGTATCGCCCTGAAATCGGTTAGCGACTCTGCAAAAGAGTCGGGATCAAACGTATCAAAACTTTGCTCACGCGGGAGGGTAATCGCGAGACAGTGCATTGCCATCCGCACGCGCATACGAAATTGAAATGACTCGTCATTGGCGTAACCAACAATTTCCAAAAATCTTTGCCGCAAAGCGGGCGGGTAATACCACCAAGCCAACCGAACTCATCGCCTCGTATCTTGCGATTTGCACACCTAACTTTACAAAGTATGTGTGTTCGTCACCGTGTGCCAAGTAGGTTTCATTTCCGCTGCCTTTGGGGAGCGCAAACGTCCAATGCTGGCACGAGAAATTCTTTTCAAGAAAAGTCTGAACTTGGCGCTGATGGTGTTGGCGATCCTGCATTGCGACCCTCAACTTTCTTGTGCTGTTTTCGTTACGCTCAAGACGGCGTAGCGAACTATTTCTGAGGCTATGACACCCGTCGGCTACACGTGGGGTGGGCGCGTTCGCGCGCAGTTGTCTACTCTGTTTTGTCGCTCGGTGATGTTAGCATTGCGGCTCGAGCCACGGCAATCGCTTCTTTGAGGTCAGGCAATACGCCCAGTTGCTGCCACAATCACAACCGATCCGTAATATCCCAAACTTGTGCAATCTTGCCGTCGGTCACGCGAAAGATGTTGATGCCCGAATTGGTCACCTGCTTGTAGGTGGGAGGTAAACCTGCCAGCTCGCCCTGATGCGTGCCGTGACTCGATCAGCGCACCATAACGCGGTCGCCTTCAGCAATCATTTCTTCAATGGTCAGATGCCAACCACCCATTACTCTTTTGTGCCTTTCAAAAGCGGCTTTCTCGCTTTCGGGGTCCGATTCCACGACTTGGGCGGTAACGCTGGCATGCATGATGGTGTGAAACTGGAAACGCGGCGCAAAGATTTCATCACACGCAGATGGATTGAATGGGACATCTTCAAAGTAGCGGCGTACGAGTCGTTTGTTGTCTTCGATGGACATGGGGTTTTATCCTTTCGCTAATCGGCTTGCTACTTGCGGAATGACCTCCTGCCCAATAATCTCCAGAGGTTCAATCTCGTGAACATTGGGCATGTTCAAGATCACATGCTGAAAGCCCAGCTCTGCCAGCGCGTGGCACGCTTCCACAATGTCTGGCGCACTCATCCCATCAGGTACAAGTGAAATTGTGCAAAGAACGGTGCGCTCAATCTCGGCATAGGGACGCCCCACGGTCTGGCAATGCTTCTGCAAGACGTCGAGTTTTCTTTGCATTTGCTCTGCATTGTTTCGATAACGCTCTTGGCGCTCTGGAGTGTTTCTCACTAGAGAACCAAAGTAAAAGTTGCTGGCATTGGCATATTTCGCAACGAGGAGCAGTGTTCGCTTTTCACCTCTCCCTCCGATGAGAATAGGTGGGTGAGGTTTAGAGAGCGGTGGGGGGCTGTTGATGGGTTCTTCAAGTTGGTAGTATTCTCCCCGATAGGGAGACGTATCGCCGCGCCACATCTGTTTGGCAATCTGGAGTGTCTCTTCGAGGCGTTTGGAACGTTCGGCGGCTGGCGGAAAAGCAAGTCCCAAGCCGCGCGCTTCGCGTTCGTACCAACCATTGCCAATGCCAAAATACGCCCGCCCACCGGAAAGAACGTCCAGCGTCGTCACTGTCTTGATCAAGATTCCGGGATGGTGATAGATATTGCCGCTGACCAACACTCCAATTTTGATTCGGTGCGTGACGGCTGCCAGGTACGAAATTGTGCTGTAACCTTCCAGCATAAAGCCCTCTGGGTTCTCGTCATGAAAGAAATGATCCATGACCCAGAGACTGTAAAAGCCGACCTGATCCGCAGTTTTGGCAATGTCAATCAATTTGGCGCCGATATTTTGTGGACTACCTGGCCACTCAAAATCTGGGATTTGCAGACCGATTCTCATTATTCAGTTCTCCATTAGACGTATGAACTCGATTGGCTTGAGCGGGCTAACCGACCAAGCTCACCTGCCGCAATGGAGCGCAGCGGAATAGCGGTCAGGTGGAGCGTCGTGTTAGGCGCTGAATACTCTCCATGCGCTGCTTGCCAGCAAACCGACAACACAGCACCAGGCAAACAGATCTCCGATTCTCGCATAGATGGTGTGTACACCTGCCGAGGCAGGCACCTGCGCCACCAGCACGTTGTCATGTGTCGTAAAGTCGTCCATGGCCGCGAGCCTACGGCCATAGGGATCAACCGCGCCGGACCCGCCCCAACGCGTAATGCGGAACATGGTCACCCCGTTTTCGACCGCGCGAAATTCCGCCATGAGCTGATGCAGATGCGTAATAGCCTTCCAGTCGCTCGCGGGCACCAGCATGAGATCCGCGCGGGAACGCCCCACATGGCGGATAATCTGTGGAAAATCGAGATCGAAGCAGATTGGTGAAGCAATACGCCCGTAAGGTGTAGCGGTGACCGGGATTGGTCCCTCGCCACGGACATTAGTGCTCGCCTCAAAGCCGGGGACGGCGGTGATCTTGGTGTAGGAGTAAGCGATTTCACCCGCAGGGCTCAACAGCACCGCTTTATTTGTCACCGGCCGAGGCGCCCCGGGTTCCAGCACCCCCATCCCCATCAAAAGAAAAATACCGTTGTCACGCGCAAAAAGCTGCGCACGCTCAAGAAAAGCTGCCTCATCTTCTTTCAGCACCATCAGGTTGCCCTCGGGCCAAACGACGATCTTGGCGCCGGCCAGCACTTCGCGCCGAGTGCGTTCGAAGAACGATTCATGCAAGCGGTCAAATTTCTCGCGAACTTGTTTGCGTTCCGTTGCCGTGAAATCCGGTGCGACCACCCGCATGAACTCGCGCGGTTCGATGATTCCCTGTGGCCAACCGATTCCTGCAATTCTCACCGTTGATACCTCGGGTGCGAATGCCAGTCGTACCCCACCCGCCAACATCACCAGTCCCCATACTGCGGCATATAGCAAAACGCCACTCTGGATCGTGCCCCAGTCGAACTGCCGATCCCACGCCCAATTTACGACCGCAGCAAACCATGTGACTAGAAACCCAATACCCCAGATACCGGTCACGGACGCCAACTGCATTAGCGGTAGGTTGCCGTACTGCGTATAACCCAACGCACCCCAGGCGCCATAGGGATTCAGGCGTGCGGCCAAGAACTCCAACGCTATCCATGCAGCAGGAAACACGAGTGTTGACAAAAAACCAGGTAGATATGGTGACAAGAGGCGGTCCGCCAAGAACGGCAGCGCCATCGTGAGGGCCATAGCCGCCGCCACAGCAAAAAACGCCGCAGCGGGCAGTGGTATCACATCGTGATTGGCTACCGACAAGGCGATGAACAGTGAGAACCAGACCAACAAGACGCCGCTGATTGGCTGCACCTCCCGTGTGAAATGCAGAAGAAAGAGAGGCGCAAGCCAAGCCGACAGAGGAATGATCCACTTGCCGAAGCCAAAGACCTGTAGCGCACCGCCGAGCAGGAGCCAAGCATACGATGATGTGGTGGCCATTCTTGTTATCCTTTCAGACCGCATCTCGGATAGACGTTTCCGATTCTGCGCCTAACGGCCCGCGTTTCAGCCGCTCGCCGGAGCGCAGCGGAGGCGAGTCGGCTGCACGCACGGGTTGGGCGCACTTCTAACCGACACTCTTCATACACTGCCTGAGCTGTTCCATAGACTGACCCAAGAATGTATTTAAGTAAGCGCTTCCCCAATGATAAACATTAGCGGACTTGACCCCGATATCAAAGATGGTACGAACTGCTTCAAAAAGAGGTAATGCTTCTTGTTCGAATGTCGTCAAGGAACGGATTTCCTGGTAACCCCCAAGAAAAGCACGCTCTGACTCGTCCTGATCGGGCAAGCCCTTCAACACCTGAAGATAGCTCGCAACATCATAGGACCGCCATCCTAAACCACACAAGTCAAAGTCCAGTCCTAAACCACACAAGTCAAAGTCCAGAACCGTTACCTGACCATCATCAGAAACCTGTGCGTTGGCACGAATAACATCTCCGTGAATCATGCCGTAAAGCGGTTTTTCTCTTGGAAGTGTCGCCATTTTTGGATGTAGGGTGGCGGCGGCTTGATGCAAATAAGCCTTGTCTTCCGGGTTTACAGTTATGACCGAATCAAAGGCCGCGACAGATTGATTGATAAGTGTCTCCCAATCATTGATCGGACGGTCGAGGTCAAATGGCATTGTGTTAGCCAAAGCATGAATTTGAGCGACAATGCGGCCATAAGTTCTCACCGCACCGATGTTTGGCCTTTGGCGCAAATGCTTTCCATCTACGAATGGCGCCAATACTCCATGCCGCGTTCCTTCTGGCGCGTCGAAAGTCATAAGCAATTCACCATTCTTATTTGGAACGGCAGGAGCGACAGGGATACCATTCGTGTACAGAAAATCCACAAATTTCCATTCTGCCAAGATTTCAGCGGGCGTCCGTTGGTCACAACGATAGATATAGAGGATATTGCGCTTTTCGTATGACGTGACGAGATACACATCACGCATGCTCGCTGTGATAAGTTGGCAATGAACGTCTGAGAGTCCATGTGCCATTTCAATACTGTGCGCCAATGTCTCGTCGCACAAAAAAGATTTTCTTATTGGAAAATATATACTCATTGTCGTGTGTCATGCTCGTCGCCGCCCAACGGCCAGCGTCAGCTGCCGCGAGCGCGACCCAGGGATCGTAGGTTGGAACGTCTGGATGTCCTTGCCAGACAATGTAGTCTTCGAGAAAGACCCCATCCCATCCCGCGGCTTCCGCAAGACGCGCAAACTCACCCAGCGAACGCGCGCCATGGTACAGACCGCCATTTGGAAAATTCAGTCCGTATTGCATATGTTAACCCCCACACCTGCTGTCTCAGTAGAGCTCACTTTAATGACAAAACAGCAACCAGAAAGCCTGTGCGATCCGAGCGCGCCGCCTCATCCAACTCATGGGGAGCATCGTACATCTTTTTCTGTTTCGGTTCGCTGGCAGCAGCAAATAGCGCGTCCGCTCTCTCCGCTGATACAAACCTGTCTTTTTGCGCAAACTGAAAGAGCAGCTGCGCGGGATTCGCATGGCTCACATAGGTGAGTGGGGCGAGCGTCGGCGCGAGGCGAATGTATTCCTGTAGCTCACTGCGCTCCAAGGGACCAAAATAGTTCCGCCAATCATAATAGCTGCCGGTAGGAGTCATCAGCACGTACGCCTTGACGCGCTTGTCCACGCCCGCTAACACCGCGCCGTGCATCGCGCCATAGTCATGTCCTACATACGCGATGCGACTGCGATCAATATCGTCACGCGCTAAGAGCAGGTCAAGCCCGCGCCGCAGGTCGAGGACTTGATTGATGATAGACAGACGGTCAACCTCAAACTTGCCCGACACACTCTGCCATGGATAACGTCCTTCAATGAGCAAGGACACCACGCCCTGATTCGCCAGACTCATCGCCTCCGGGAGAAACTCTGTATTGGTGCCAGGGTATTTATGAACCCACAGCACACCCGCAAAAGGACCCTTGCCGCGCGGTTCGACGAGATATGCCTTGACGACGCCTCCGGGTGCGTCATAAGCGATTTCGCGGAGGGTCGCACCTTCGGGCAATGTAATCTGAAGCCGTTTCAAATCCGGTGGCTCGAGCTCACGAATGTTGAGTGGAATCGTCGAATTGTAGTTGAACTGTTGCACCAGCTCATTCAAGACCAACGGCGTCGGGGTTGGGCTGGGCGTCGGGACTTGTGCGGTGGGCGTCGAGAGCTCAGGAGTGGGAGTTGAGACCCGCGCGGTGGGTGTCAAGACCTCAGTAGGTGGACTGGCTGTAGGAGCGAGGGCTGTTGCCGTAGGCGCTAGAGGTGTCGGCGTTAGCGACGTTTGACAGCCGACGAGTACCAACAACATTACGATGAACAGTAGAGAGGAAAAACGGAATGGGTTCATGTCATTCTCCGATGTGAGGAATGTCTTTTCAAGGCGCTCTCTTATAGACGAGGATACGTCGAGAAAAGATACACTCCCCAATACAGGGATCCGTCAGAAATGGATCCATCCCTAATCTGATTCGAGTCTCTCGCTTGCACCCGATAATTGCGCCAATCGGCGACATACACTGTCCCCTGCGCATCCACTGTGACCGCTACGGGCTTGGCGAATTGACCATCTCCCTCACCCGAACTGCCCCACTTTCTGAGAAACCTGCCGTCACGGTCAAAGACTTGGATCCGATCATTGTCGGTATCGGCAACATAAACCTCATCCTGTGCATCTATGGCAATATCGCCCGCGACGCCAAAGAAAAGTAGACTTTCAGAGACCATAGTCGAGCAACGCTGCAATACTGTTTTGCAATGGACAGATCACAAACGGGCGGATTTTAGCATGGGTGGAATGCAAGCACAATAAATTTAGGCATTCCGCCAAGATGGAAGAAAGTTGTTCTATAATGCTGACGAGATAGCACAAGAAAAAGATACACTCGAACAGCCAACTTGCTCATGGTAGTTCGAGTGATAAAGGTATGATGGGCGCATCCCATCCCAAGGTAAACAACATGACCAAGCAAACCAACATCGGCTGGCGCGATTATTTTACGATGAACGCGTGGTTTTTTGGTTTGGGCTTTTTGTGGAATTCACTGCACCGTTTCATTTTTCCCGCCATCCTGCCCATCCTCGTCGGCGTGAGTTTGCAAGCCAGCGCGTTGAGCGCGTTGACGACGGCGGGCTTGCTCATTGCCATTATCGTGCAGCCCATCTCGGGCGCGCTTTCGGACCGCTCGTTATCGCGCTTTGGGCGGCGGCGTCCGATGATGGTGTGGTGGACCTTGGCGAGCATGGCGCTGCTCGCAGCCATCGCGTTCGCGCCCAACTTTGCGATCTTGTTCGTGCTCTATTGTTTGCTGCAAGGCGCGTCGAACATGGCGCACGGTCCCGCGCAAGGCCTCATTCCCGACCTGGTGCCCAAAGCGCAGCACGGCGCGGCGAGCGGCGTCAAAAGTTTTATTGACAATTTCACGCTCATCATGGCGGGACTGTTTACGGGAAATGTTTTACTGTCGTTGAGTCCTGATTTGTACGCATCCGCGCGCATTGCTTTGCTGGTGATTGCCGCGACGCTGTTTTTCTTTTTGAGCATCACCGTGTTGACGACGCACGAGACGCCGCTCACGCGCGACGGCTTGCCGCAAGAATCGCTGCGCGCGTCGGTGCTGAATTCGCTTTCGGTCATCGGCAACATCCGCGAGATCTGGCAAGAGAATCGCGCGTTTGCGTGGCTGCTCGTCGTGCGGTTGATGTTTTTGTCGGGGATTCAAATCGTCGCGAATTATATGCAATTTTATTTCAAAGACATCGTGCTCGTGGACGACCCGAACGCGGCGCAGCGCGCGCCGCAGTTGATGGGGCAACTACTGATAATCGTGGCGCTGATGCTGGTGATCGTTTCCGTGCCCGCGGGCTTGTTGTCGGATCGGATCGGACGACGCGCGGTGTCTGTGGGCGGCACGCTTATCGGCATGGTCGCCGCACTGCTTTTGTTGTTTGTGCGGAACACGCCGCTGCTGCAAATCGCCGGTTTTGCTTTGACCGATCTAATGGCGGTGGGTTTGCTGCTGGGCATTGGCGCGGGCGCGTTCTTTGCCGTCAATTGGGCGTGGGCGACCGATTTGGCGGCGCACGATCAAGCCGGACGCTATCTCGGCATTTCAAATCTTGCCACGGCGGGCGCGGGCGTGTTGGCGGCGCTCGGCGGACCGCTGATTGATTGGGGCAACGCGCAAACGATGGGGTTGGGCTACAACATCGTTTTCGTCGTGGGCGCGTTGTGGCTGGGAGTGACCTTGCTGCTCTTGCCGCTCGTGCGCGACGCGCGCGAAACACTGCGCCTCGCGCCACAATAAAAAACGCCGCGCGCTAAAAAGCGCGCGGCGTTTTGTTGCGTGTAACACGTAGACTATCGGGCTAGCTCTTTTGACAGGATTAACAGGGTTCTCTTGCCTCAACTTGGATCCAATCCTGTAAATCCTGTAAATCCTGTCTATTTCAAAGGGTCTACTCTGCCGGTTGCGAACCCCCCCGCAGGCGCGCGAGAATTTTTGCTTTGTTGTCGTTCCACAGGTGCAGCATCGTCGGCAGCGCAGAAACAAGAACCACCGCGATGATGATAAGGATAAAGTAGCGGTCCAACACTTCGGGCGGAAACATGGCGCCGAGAAAAAATCCCGCGAGCGTCACCCCCGCGCCCCATAACAAACCACCCAAGACATTGTAGAAAAAGAATGTCTTGTATTCCATCTTGACCGCGCCCGCGACAATTGGCACAAAGGTGCGAATGAACGGCATAAAGCGCGCGAGCACGAGCGTGATAGGTCCATATTTGACATAGAACTCGTGCGCTTTGGCAAGATTCTGGGGCTTGAAAAAACGCGATTCGGGACGCGAGAAAATCGGCGGGCCCACTTTGTTCCCGAACCAGTATCCGACATTATCGCCGAGGATGGCGCCAACGACGACGCCCGGCGCCAAAATCCAGAGGTTGAGAAAGCCCTTGTACGCGAGTAAACCTGCGGTCAAGAGCAAGCTATCGCCGGGCAGGAAAAAGCCAAAGAACAGACCCGATTCGGCAAAAATGATTGCCCAGATGACGAGTAACGCCACCGTGGGCCCGAGGGCTTCGAGATACTTGTCGGGATGTAAGAGAAAATCCATGATGAAATGCTAAATGCACAATGACCAATGCACAGTGCTGAATGCTCCATGGTGAATGCACAATGCACAGTGCTGAATGCTCCATGGTGAATGCACAATGCACAATTGGTTCGCGCATTGTGCATTGTGCATCTATCCTGTTGGTGTTTCGGTGGGCTGCGGCGCGGGGTTGCCACTATTGCCGCTCGTAACGGGCAAGGAGTTTACATCGCCGTTCACGGTGACAAATTCCGCGCTGACCCAGCCCAAATCGGTCTTGTCGGGAATTTGAATTTGCAACCACGACGCGTCGCCATTGCGCCCGACGACGGTGACGGATTGACCTTTCTGCAATTTGCCCAAGGATGGCGTCGTCCGCGCCGGACCCTGGCGAATGTTCAACACGTCTGTCGCCACCGCGGTGACGGGTTGGGGTTCTGGTGTTGGCGGTACTTCGGTCGGCGCGACGGTGGGTTTCGGCGCTCTGGTGGACACAAGTTCGACCGTGGGCGTCGGCAAAACATCTTCAACTACTTCGGTCGGTTCTTCGGTCGGCTGCGTGTCGGCAGTCCCGCCGCTGAATTGCGGCAAACCGCGCACGCCAAAGAACAAGATGACCGCGCACAACAACAGCACCAACGCGCCAAAGGCAAAGGGCAGCCACGCGCGTTCACCGCCCGGCACTGCCAAGGGGGATATATCCCGTACGGGGCGCGGTGGAATGCCGCCGGTCGGTGGAGGCGCTTCCGGTTCCGGCATCCGTACATAAGTCGGCAAACCTTCCGCGCCCATGGCGGGGGAAGCATCGGAAGTTGGCGGAAGGTATGAGGACGGTGTACCTTGCGCGGTGGCATACTCAGGCGCGCCAGTGTATGCGCCCGGATATTCGGTGGAATGCGTTACATCGCTCGGAGCATAATAGCTCGGCGGTTCGGACGCGGGCGCCGCGCTTGGCGCGGCAAAGGAAGGATAGCTCTCCACCGGCTGTGTGTACGCCATCCCCGCTTCGGGCGCAGTGGTTGTCGGCGGTGCGAGCGGCGGCACAACGGGAGGCGGGGCAGTTTGACGCGGCGGCGTGCCCGGCATCCATTCGGTGCCGTTGAAATACAACCAGCGTCCGGTCCCCGGTTCGAGCGACCAAAAGATGCCTGCATCATCCTGCACCATGAGCTTGGCGAGTTCTTCTTGGTACTGGTCCTCGCTCAGCGGCTCACCGCGCCGGATGCGTGCTTGCAGCTCTTGAAATTTTTCTTCGGCGGTTACAAAATCCATAGAGTACTCCTAGCGATCGTTCGAGACCTGTCAGGTCTTTTTAGTTTAAAGTGACTTGCTGTCCATGCGCAGGCGCACTGGCATTTTCGATGCCGAGTTCGCGCAAGCCCTGCACGAGCGCGTCTGCGGCGCGTTCTTCGGCGTGTACCACGAACACACCCTTGAGTTGTGACGCAATCGGGCGCACCCAATCGAGCAGCCCCTTGCGGTCGGCGTGCGCGCTAAATCCATCCACGCGCTCGATCCGGGCGCGCACAGTATATTCTTCGCCAAAGATCCGCACGCGCTTGATCCCATCGAGAATCCGGCGTCCCAACGTATTTTCGGCTTGATAGCCGACAAACAAAATGGTGTTGCGCGGATCCTCGATATTATTTTTGACGTGGTGCAAAATGCGCCCCGCTTCGACCATCCCATTGGCGGAAATAATGACCGCCGCGCCTTCGACGAGATTAATGGCTTTGGATGCTTCGACGTCGCGCGTATACGTCAATTGGCGAAACCCAAACGGGTCTTCGTATTTTTCCATGAATGCGACGGTCTCGTGATCGAAAACTTCGGGGTGCATGCGATAGATTTCCGTCGCATCCATAGCAAGCGGGGAATCGGCAAAAACCGGCAGCGGAGCGAGCATGCCGTTCGAGATCGAGCGATGAATCGAATATACCACTTCTTGCGTGCGATCTAGCGCAAAGGCGGGAATAATGGTCTTGCCGTCGCGCTCGGCGGTTTCCTCGATGAGCTGTGCCAATTCCGATTCAGAATCGCGCGGCAGAGCGTGTAAGCGGTCGCCATACGTGCCCTCGATGATCAAATAGTCTAACGGCGGCACGGGCGCGGGATCACGCAGAATCAATTTGCCCTTGACGCCCAAATCGCCGCTAAAGCCGAGACGGAGCGTTTGCCCATTTTCTTGCGCTTCGAGCACCGTAATCGCGGAACCGAGAATATGTCCCGCGTCGAGAAATTGTGCACGCAAGCGCGCGCCGGGCACGTCGAACCATTTTTCGTACGCGCGCCCTGTCAACGAGCGAATGGCAGCATCGGCATCTGCGCGCGTGTACAGCGGCGCGATGGGTTCTTCGCCGCGCGGCACACGTTTCTTGTTCCAATACGCCGCATCTTGTTCCTGAATTTTTGCCGCGTCGAGGAGCATGATGCGGGTCAAATCATTCGTCGCATGGGTGCCGACAATATCGCGCGTGAACCCACTTTTGACCAACGTCGGGAGATTGCCGCAGTGATCGAGGTGCGCGTGAGAAACCAAAACCGCGTGGATGTGGTTTGATTCGAATGGCAGTTGCGCATTACGCGCCTTGGCTTCAGCGCGATGCCCCTGCATTAAACCGCAATCCAACAATACGCGTGCGCCATTCGCCTCGACCAAATGCATCGAACCCGTGACCTGACGCGCGGCGCCCCAAAACGTCAGGCGCATGTTGGATGAACCTTAAGAATGAAAAATGTCACAATAAAACCACAAAGAGCTGTGATTGCGGCATTTTACAATGACACGAACGGATTGCCAAATGAAAACGCGAGACCTGACAGGTTTTTACACCGTACGTTTTGCCCATCGCGTGCGCGGTGTACATCGCGCATGTTATATGCGACGCCGAAGTTGTAGAAACCTGTCAGGTCTCTGCGGATTAGACCAATGCCAACGTTTCCACCAATTCCGCCGCTTTGACGAGTTCCGCTACGGGTAGATATTCACTTGGCGTGTGAATTTGTTCGTATCCGACGCTGACGACGACGGCTTTGATGCCTTTCGCATTCCATATATTCGCGTCACTGCCGCCCATCGTCATTTCGTAACGCGGCGTGCGTCCGAGCTGTTTGAGCACTCTGGCAACGCGTTGGACGAGGCGATCATTTTTGCCGAACTCGTAGCGGTTATACGCGCGCGTGACGCGAAATTCCAATTTCGCGCCGGTGCCCCTGAGCGTGCGCTCAAAGCCCTGTTTCATCGCGCGCGTATGTCGCTCCAATTTGCGCGTGTTGCGACTGCGCACTTCGCCGACGATTTCCACTTTGTCCGGGACAATGTTGCGCGCCATGCCGCCGCGCACGATGCCGAAATTTGCTGTCGAGTCGCGGTCGAGTTTGCCCAATTTCGTTCGGGCAATCGCCGCCGCCGCGATTTTCAATGCGTTGATGCTGCCTTCGGGACGCGCGGAATGCGCCGCCTTGCCCTTGATGGTGATTTCCACCAAGTTCTGTGTAGGCGACGCCAAAACAATCGCGCCGACGGGACCGCCGCTGTCGAGCACGACGCCCTCTTTGGCATGAAAATCCTGCAGGTCCAACCCCTTGGCGCCGACCAGCCCCAATTCTTCTTGCGACGTAATCGCAATTTCGAGCGGCAGGTGCTTTTTATCGTTTTCGGCGAGCGACGCCGCCGCTTCCAAAATTGCCGCGACTCCCGCGAGATCGTCCGCGCCCAACACCGTCGTGCCGTCCGACGCGATTTGTCCGCCCGCCACAATCGGCTTGATGCCGCGCGCGGGCGCGACGTTGTCGGTGTGCGCGTTGAGAAACAACGGTTTGACGCCTTGCTTGACGCCGCGTCCCGGCACAAAAGCAATGACATTGTGCAGCGAATCCAGTTTCACTTGCGCGCCGCGCGCGCGCAAGCTTTCGGCGACGCATTCGGCGATTTGCTGTTCATCGCCCGACGGCGAATCAATTTGAACGAGTTCGAGAAAAGTTTGAACGAGACGATGTTCGTTAATCATGGTTCATACTTCCTCTTCCACTTGGGTCATCAAGACTGGTTCAAGCCCAAAGCGCGAGCGCACGCGCATTCTCAACACGTTAATGTCCGCATCGGTGTCCACTACCTCGCCATTGTGCATGGCAATGAATTGTCCCAAGAATTTTTGCTTGAGTTCTGTATGACGTTGGCGATACATGCGGGTTTCATTTGCAATGATTTCGCGCTGTATTTCCCAGAGGTAGCGTTTCACCGCCTCTGTCAAGACAGAATCAATCGTTGTGTGGCGCGCTTGGGCAAGCTGCTCAACGCGCGCATACATTTCCGGCGCAAGCGTGACAGTTGACATCTCGGTCTCCCCTCATTTGTCTTGATCTGGTAACCACACATCCTGCGCGATTCCACTCATCCCTAACGCATTCAATTTCGCGTGCGACGGTTTGCCCGTTGCCCAATCCCAATCGCGCACGTGATAATACTCGCGCAGCATCGTTTCAAAATCCGGCACATGTCCTTCGGCGCCGCCTTCTGCCAAAGGACGCAGCAGCAGTTCCGGTAATTTTTCCGCGCCGCGCGCATTGTACCCCAATTTCAAATTCAACGCGCGTTTCAAATTCCATATCCGTTCCCCGTACGTCAAAACGTTTTGCGTCGAAATATCATATCCCGTCGCCGCCGCGAGCATTTCGCAAATTTCCGGCGCAGGCGGGTTGGGAAAATAACACAGCACCAGCGCGTTGTTGACCGTCCGCCATTCTTGATGTCGCGTCAACGATACCATTTTACCTTCTGTTTGGAACCGGTCTACCGTTTCGATGCCCAATTCGTCAATCGGGCGGCCCGACGTTTCGACCATGAAAAAATCGCTCTGATTGTGACTTGCGCCAATCGGCGACGTGGCGTACGTGATCGCCATACCGGATGCCGCGCGCGGGTCGTGCATTGCCACCTCCATTCCGTTCACTTGCACCGCCATGCCTTCCACGCCATAATGCGCGCCGAGTGCTTGCGTACCTTCCGCGAGCAATGCGCCAAATTTTTCCTTGTGCACGATTTCGTTCAGCAATGTCAACACGCCTTCGGGATCGCACCACTGCAAGCGCGTGCCGTTCAAATCCGCGTCCGGCACCAGCCCGAGCTCACGCAGATACATCGCGAACGCAATCGTCGAACCTGCGCTGATCGAATCCACGCCGAGCGCGTCGCACTGCGCGCCAAGGTGGGACAAAACGTTCACATCGTCCACCAGCATGAGCGAGCCGAATGACGCGAGCGTTTCGTATTCAGGACCTTCGGCGTGGGGCAAAACATACGCGCCCGCTTTTTCCACTTTACGTCCGCAGGCGACCATGCACGCGTGACACGTGCCGCGTCCGGTCAAAATCGTTTCGGCAATCAAATTGCCAGAAATTTTGGAATAGTCGAAACTGCCCTGCGTCCAGTACTTGACGGGAACATCGCCGAGCAGCCCAAGAAAATCTATAGTCCCGCTTGTACCCACCGCGCGCCAGATTTCGGTGGACATGTCATCGCTCAGAAATTTTTGCGCGCGCAACATGGCTTGGCGAAAACGCGCGGGGTCGTGCAAATCCAGTTTGTGCGAGCGATGGTGTTTCGAGCCGCGTATCGCGATGGCTTTGAGGTTTTTCGAGCCCATCACCGCGCCCATACCGCAGCGTCCGGCAATGCCCTTTTTTGCGCCGGGGCGCGCGCTCGAGGCGAGGATGAGCGCGTACTTGACAAGATTTTCGCCCGCGGGTCCGATGCACGCCGTCACCAAATTCGGATCGTTCAACTCGGCGCGGATGCAGTCGCCCGCGTCGTACGTGGTCATGCCGCGCAGGTGGTTTGCCGCGCGTATTTCAACGCCGTCGGGAGTAATGTGCAAATAGGCCAGCGCATTGGCGCGCCCGCGCAGGACAATGCCATCGTATCCGGCGAATTTCAATTCCGGCCCGAAAAAATTTCCGGCGATTGCCTCACCCCACAAGCCGGTTTGCGGCGAACGCGCACACACGGCAAAACGTCCCGACGACGGCGCACCTGTGCCATCCAGAGGTCCGTTCATAAAAACGAGCGGATTGTCGGGACCCAGCGGGTCGGTGGACGCCTCCAGCCAATCGTACAAATAACGCGCGGCGAGGCCGCTGCCGCCGAGATACTGCGCGGCGTACGCGCGATTCAAATCTTGGGTTGAAATTTCGCCGGTGGTGAGATTGACAAACAGGAGCTTGCCTGTATACCCGTTCACGCCTCACCCCCCTACCCCCTCTCCCGAAATTCTGCATTTGAATTTCGGGAGAGGGGGAGAAGGTAGATAGAGTTCCAAGACACCCACCGCACCTTTCTTGATCGCAAGGATCACGGTCGGACGCGGCGTGGAGAAGGTAGTTAAGAGTTCAAAGCCGCGCGTCCGCGCCTGAAATGCTCAACGCGATTTTCAGATGCAGGGGCAGGGACGAAGGGGATAGAGACTATCGAAGCTTTGCGACCTCAAGAATTTTTTTCAGGACAGAATCGAGATTCGATAAAATCACTGCATTTGGAAAACGCAGAACGAGGATGCCTTCACTGGTGAGAAATTCAGTACGTGCTTGATCGTGCGCGGCTTGGTCCGGTTCGTCGTGGACTGCGCCATCGGCTTCGACGACTAGAGCGGATTCCAGTCTGATTGGTGGGCAGACCTTTCGGGTTTTCGGAAACCCGAAAGGTCTTTTGCCCACATACGAATTAGGAATCCGCTCTAAACGTTTTTCAACGCAATAGTTGTCCAAAATGTATCGCCCATACGGATGTTGACGCCGAAATTTCAGACCACCCAAGCGCCGCCCACGTAATGCTTCATACAAAACCGTTTCTGCAGGGGTCATCTCTTGGCGCAATGCGCGTGCCGTATGAACAGTTATGGCTGATGTCGTGCCACGTTTTCCGCGAGGCATAGAGATAAATTCCTCCTGAAGATATGACGGGTGGTGGGTGACATTTGGGGCTGATGGAACGATTGATTGTCACGCCATAACAAACGCCCCCGCTCCCGAAAATCCAACTATTCGCCTCACCCCCTACCCCGCTCCCGCAAATCCAACTGTTCG
>JACQWQ010000054.1 GCA_016209205.1 Chloroflexota bacterium | reverse complement strand
GCTGAAGCAAATTGCAGCGTTGATGCGCGCGCAAGTCGGTTTGGAAGTGGCGTGTGTGGACGTGGGTGGTTGGGATACGCACGTCGCGCAAGGGGGGGGGGAAGGCGCGATGGCGGAATTGCTGCGCGACGTGGGCGCGGCGCTCGCCGCGTTTTATGACGACGTGCGCGATGGATCAAAACAATTGAGCATCGTCGTCATGTCCGAGTTTGGGAGACGCGTTCAAGAGAATGGCGGTTTGGGCACCGACCACGGGCACGGCAGTGTCGTATGGTTGCTCGGCGGTGGAATGCGCGGCGGACGCGTACACGGCGAATGGAGAGGTTTACAGCCGGACGTTTTGTTTCAAAATATTGATTTGGCAGTGACGACAGATTACCGCGATGTCTTGGGCGAAGTGCTGGTCAAACGCTTGAAAAATCCAAAAGTGGATGAGGTGTTTCCAAATTATCGCGTGATACTGCGCGGCGTTGTGAATTAAAAAACCTGCGAGGTCTGCTTTGCGCAGACCTCGCAGGTTTTTTTGTGTTTCAGCGGATGTTTGCAATCACATTCAAGTTGCGGGCAAAGAGCGTGCACCCGTTATAGGCGGCGCTGACATAAACGTTGACCGTGTGCGTCCCTGAGCCAACATTCTTGCGCAAGCCGGTCACGGTAACGGCACTCGGCTCGTGCGCCGTATCTCCGCCCAAGAGCTGGTAACTGTCAGGGTGGAACTTGGTGTCAGGATTGGCGTTGTCGAGACCGAATTTATATATGCAGTATCAATCCGGTGGACGTAACAGTTGAGTTACGTTTTGGCTTGGCGCGCAATGCGTCGCAATTCCACGAGGTTCAAACCCAAATCGCGGATTTTTGCTAGCAAACCGTGCAAAGCGGATTGATCGGCGAATGAACCGGTTAGAAGGGTTTCGTTGGCGAGGGTATCAAAAGTCACAATCATGTCGTCGAACCATTCAGTCCAGGAATCGTCCAAAAGACCCGAGATGCGAACTTGGTAAATTGTGACAGTACGAGGAAGAGGCGACTGCGGGGTTGGTGCAGCGGGTGGAACTGGCTCATTCATACGCTGGCAGTATATGGGGAACGCGGCGCGTTGTCATGTATCAAAAGACGTATTTTGGTTATTCAATCCACCCAACCTGCCGGGCGCGTGCGAGAGCTTGGGTCCGGCTGTTGACGCCGAGCTTGCCGTAAATGTTGTTGAGGTGGCGCTTGACGGTGCCGGTGGCGACGACAAGCTGATTGGCGATTTGTTTGTCTGCAAGTCCCTGCGCGACGAGGTGTAACACTTGCAGTTCGCGGTCGGTAAGAGCTTCGACGTTTTCAGGCAGCGCGGTGGGGGGCGGCGCGGCTGTCGGTTTCGGTGCGGCGGGCGCAGGGCTGAACGCGGCGATGAGATTGCCGAGATAGTTTTGGAGCGAGCCGTACTCGGGTTGCTTTTCGCTGCGGCGTTTGAACGCGGTGAGCAATGCGCGCATCGGTTCGCCCAAATCTAAAAAAGTGCGCACGAAATTTTGCGCTTGGGCAAGCATAAGCGCGCGGGCAAGCGTGGCGCGCGCAGCGTCCATCTCGTTTTGCGCCTGATACACGAGCGCCAGGATTGCCAAGCCCCAGATCGCGTTTTCGGTGCGTCCGCGCGTCGTTGCGTCTGCAATGAGACGTTCCAATAAAACGCGCGCGCGCTGCGGCGCGCCTTGCGCCAAACGCACGCGCGCCAGCGCGAGATATTCTTCTTGGCGCGGCTTGTCCAGCGGCGTGTCCGCTTCCAGACCGCTTTGCTCTGCCCAGCCGACGGCATCGGGCAACTGGTTGGTGTTGAGCCAGAGAATGACCTGCAATGCACGCGCGGGCGAGGCATAGTGGTCGGGAATTTTGTGCGCTTGCGCGAGCTGCGTCGCCTGTGCGATTTTTGCCAGCGCTTTATTTGTTTTGCCGCGAGCCGCGAGCCAGCGCGCGTCAAGACGATACCCCGTTACACGCGCGCGTGTCAAACCCAAAAGTTCACTGCGCTCCAGCACCTGCTCAATCAGCGGGCGCGCGCCGCTCAAATCATTCCACTCGTACAACACTTCGGACAAGTCTGTATACAAGTAAATTGCCCCGGGCTGATAGTTGGCATTTTGCGCTGCGCCCACCTGCATGCCCTCCCGAAAAATTTCGGCGGCGCGGTGATACCGCGCGCGCGTCTTTTCGGCTGCGCCCAAATTGGAAATGGCGAGCAGCGCGCCGGGTAAATCTCCCGACTGTTCACAGAGCTGCCGCGATTCGGTAAAGCATTCGGCGGCGCGGCCGAGCTGCCCGTCCCAGTCATACGCCACGCCGATATGGAGCAGCACCGACGCGCGTTCCAAGGTGTGGTGCGCGTCCAACGTGTCGAGGGCTTGCTGCCCCAAACTCAATGTGCGCGCGACGTCGTTGCGATTCAACGCGACGGTTGCGCCAATGGCGGCGCATTGGCTTGCCAACGCGCTGCGTTCGGCGGAGGCGGCAATGTTTTCCAACGCGCTCTGCGCGCGTTGGAACGCCGCTTCGGCGGCATCGAGTTGATGTGAGATCACGAACGCGGCAGCCCGCTTGAGCCACAAGGCGGGGTGTGCGTCCAACGTGCGCGCGGGGAGCGCAGCGAGCCAACGCCGCAGCGTTTCGTGTTCGCCCATTTGCAGCATTTCGTCCGCGCTGGCTTCAATCCATTGCGCGGCGCGCTCGTACGCCAACGCGGTGATTGCCGTTTGAATTGCTTCGTGGCGCAGCGCGTGGGCGTGAAACCAATCGCTCGCGCGCAAATACAAATCGGTCACGCGTTCGGGATGCACGCGGCGCAAGCGTTGACGCAAAACTTCGGCGAACAAATGATGATAACGGTACCACTCGCGGCGGTCGTCGAGCGGAATGACGAACAAGTTGCGGCGTTCGAGATATTCGATTTGTGCGCCCGCACTGATTTCAGCAGGCGTGACGGCATCGCACAAAGAGGCGTTGAATCGCTCTAGAAGCGAAGTGTGCAATAAAAAGGTCTGAATGCTTTCCGGTTCGCGCTGCAAAACTTCTTCGACCAAATAATCCATGATGTAACGGTGCGTGCCGGTAAACGCGCGCAGCATGGCGTCGGCGTCTTGTCCCTTTTGCAAAGAGAGCGCGGCAAGCTGCAAGCCCGCCACCCATCCTTCGGTGCGTTCTTCGAGCGCGGCAATTTGCGCCGGGGTCAGCGCCAAGCCCATCGTGTCTTGGAGAAAGGACGCAGCTTCTTCCGGTGTAAAGCGCAGATCGGCGGCGCGCACTTCGGTGAGCTGCATGCGCGCACGCAAACGCGCGAGCGGCAGCGACGGGTCGGCGCGCGAAGTAATGACGAGGTGCAGCGCGGGCGGCGCATGGTCGAGCCAATAGGCGAGCGCGCGATGAAGTTCGGTGTTGTGAATGACGTGATAATCTTCGAGGACGAGGACGTGCGGGGCAGGCGGGGTGTCTGACTGCAACAGGTTCAATGCGGCGACAAGCAGGGTCTCGACGCCGGGCAGCGGCGAAATTTTCAACAACTCGCGCAGTTCATGCCATTCGGCTTTTTGCCCGCCGAGCGTTTCCAGCGCGGCATAGAGATATGCCATAAAGCGCGCTGTGTCATTGTCGCCTTCGTCGAGCGCAAGCCAAGCGGATAGCGGATGGCGGATGGAAGATGGCAAAGCGTCCTGCACGTTGGATTGCCAGCTGCTATGGGCGGCAATTGCCGGCGATTGCAACAGCCATTCGCTAATGAGCGTCGTTTTGCCAAAGCCCGGCGGCGCAGAAACTAGAATCAGTTTATGCCCCAGTCGCAGACCGTCGTTGAGGCGTTCAAGCAGGCGCTCGCGCGGGACCCACGCGCCATGGTGCGTAGGGGCGAACAGTTTGGTGCGCAAGAGCGGTTCGGCGCGAAACGCCGTGACAGAGCTCATCACGGGCGATTATATCCGTGCGCATCGGCGCGTGTCAATGCGAAATTATTGGTAATGACTCTCGAGTGTTGGAAGGCAGTTGGACTGCCGCCGGGCGACGCGCAGTCCAACTGCGCTATGACAAGATGCGAGTACCCATTCGCTTATGAACCATCAGGCGCGCGGGGTCTGTGTTGCGGAACGAGGCGGCGTTCGTTCCGAACCGGGTGCATCGGTTGGCTCGGTGAGTGCAGGATCGGCGGACACCCAACAAGTGGTCGCTTTCTGGGTCGGGCAAACGACGCGCCACCATTTTTTGTCCGCGCTGGTATAACCTGTCACTTTAGCGATTTGTCCCGCATAGACGCCGCCGACGATTTCAAAATTGGTGCCGGGCCCGCTGCGAATGTTGATGTCTTGCAGCGCGCGCACATACTTGACATCGGTGGGCACGAGATTCGGCGGTATCGTTTCTGCCGCGCCGGGGGTTTGCAAAGCGGCAATGGGCGTGCGCGAAGGTGTGGGCGAGGGTTTGCCGTTCGGGGCGACAGTGAGGGGAGTGAGCGTATTTGGCTCTAGGGTCGCGGTGATGACGATGATGATGGGCGTCGGTTTGGCGCTTGGTTGCAGTGCACAGCCGGTGACGCTCCAGAGCAAGAAAGTAAACAGCAAAATTTTGGGCATGGTGTTCCTCTGGCAGGGGACTGCAATGTATTTTACTCGAATGCTACATCAAGCGCCAAGTGTTTTGGCGATTCCAAGTGTTGGGAGGCAGTTGTACTGCCGTGCAACGACGCGCAGTTCGACTGCGCTTGAACAAGATGTGGCAACCGCCAGAATGGGTGTCAATGCAAATTGGGTATACAATTTGGAACGAAATTTTCAATTGGGGCGTCCTGTTCGTGCCGACGCGCCGCCCGGTGCGTCGAGTTGTGCACGTCTCTCGAACATAGGATGAAAAAAATCTTTCGCCTGCGTCGGCGCAATGTGTGGTTGGCTCTCCTCGCGCTCGTGACTCTGGTCATTGGCGCGGGATATTTTTTTCTTTTCAGCGATTTGCCCGCGCCCGACGCGCTCTTGACGCGCGTTTCCCCCGACACTACCAAAATTTTTGATCGCAACGGCAAACTGCTGTACGAAATCCTCGATCCGCTCGCCGGTCGCCGCACGCGCGTGACACTGGATGACCTGCCCGCCAGTTTCAAAAACGCGGTGATTGCCGTCGAGGACGCGAATTTTTATGCGAATCCCGGCGTAGATGTCATTGGCGTCGCGCGCGCGTTGGTGCAGTATGTACAAGAAGGGCAAATCGTTTCAGGCGGCAGCACGATTACGCAGCAGTTAGCGCGCACGGTGCTGTTGACCAAGGCGGAAAAAGAATCGCGTACGGTGACGCGCAAGTTGCGCGAGATGGTGTTGGCGCTGCGCATCACGCAAACCTATTCCAAAGACCAGATTCTCGAAATGTATTTGAACGAAGTATATTTTGGGAATTTGGCGTACGGGATTGAAGCGGCGGCGCGCACGTATTTCGGCAAACCCGCGCGCGACCTCGATCTGGCGGAAAGCGCGATGTTGGCGGGCTTGATTCAATCGCCTGCGGCGTACGATCCGTACGTGAATCCTGCGGCGGGGAGCGCACGGCAGCGCGTGGCGCTGGATTTGATGGTCAAGCGCGGCGCAATTGCGGCGGACGACGCGCAGCTCGCGCAAAACGAAACACTGCATTTCAAAGCAACGGACAAACGCGAAATCATACGCGCGCCGCATTTTGTCGCGTACGTGCGGAATTTGTTGGAGCAGCAGTACGGCGCGGACACGGTGAATCGCGGCGGGCTGCGCGTGACGACGACGTTGGATTTGGATTTGCAGCAGCGCGCCGAAGCCATCGTCAAGCGGCACGTACAAGAACTAAAAGATCGCACGCGCAAGGACAACGCGCCCGATTACAATTTGAACGACGCGGCGTTAGCGGCGCTCAAACCTGATTCGGGCGAAATTATTGCGATGGTCGGCAGCGCGGATTATTTTGATGCAAGTATTGACGGCGCGGTGAATGTCGCGCTCGCGCTGCGCCAACCCGGTTCGTCCATCAAACCGATTACGTACGCGACCGCGTTCGCGCAAACAGACGTTCCACCGGAACGTCTCTACACGGCGGCGACGGTTTTGTCCGACGTGCCCACGACGTTTCAGACCAAAGAAAATGAACCGTACGCGCCGCAGAATTTTGATCGCCAATGGCACGGTCCCCTGTCGCTGCGCGCGGCATTGGCAACGTCGAACAATATGATTGCGGTGAAAGTGTTGGAGCACGTTGGACTGGACGCGATGATTTCAACGGCGAAAGCGTTGGGCATTTCGACATTCGACGATCCCGACCGCTTTGGTCTAGCATTGACGTTGGGGGGGGGGGAAGTGAAACTGCTCGAATTGACGGCGGCGTACGCGGGGTTTGCGAATCAGGGGAATCAGGTGGTTCCGATTGCAATTTTGCAGGTAGACACGGAAACAGGGACACAGGTAGACAGGGAAACAAGTAGACAGGTAGATTGGACATCAAACCCCGTCACCCGTCACCCCGACGCGTCATCACGCACACGCGAATCGAGTGGCACTATGCGTGATAACACGTCGCCGTCACCCGTCACTCCTCAAGTCGCGTATCTCATCACGTCTATTCTTTCCGATAATTACGCGCGCATTCCGGCGTTTGGCGAGGCAAGTGTGTTGAATCTGTCGCGTCCCGCCGCGGCGAAAACGGGAACGACGACTGATTTCCGCGATAATTGGACGCTGGGCTATACGCCGGATTTGGCAGTGGGTGTGTGGGCAGGCAACGCGGACAATACGCCGATGTATCGCGTGACGGGGATTTCGGGCGCGGGTCCGATTTGGCACGATTTCATGGAGGAGGCGCTGCGCGGGATTCCCGAGCGCGAGTTTGCGGTACCGGATGGTTTGGTCGAGCGAGAAATTTGCGATGCAGCGGGATTGCTTGCTACGCCTGACTGTGCGCGCGTGCGGCGCGAAATTTTCATTCAAGGCACCGAGCCGACGCGCCAAGACAACGCGTATCAATCGTTCATGATTGATGCGGCGACGGGGAATTTGTGGGCAGACGGCTGTCAAGGTCCGCGCGTGCCGCGCGTGTTTCGCATTTATCCGCCGGACGCGCAGGATTGGGCAAAGAAAAAAGGGTTGCCGCAAGCGCCGGAGGTGGATTGTTTGGGGAGAGTGGCGGGGAATCCAAGTAATCAGTCATCAGTCATCAGTGATCAGTCATCAGTGATCAGTGGGGCAGTGTTGGAAATCGTTTCGCCCGCGCAAAATTCGGAATTTGAAACGAGTCCGCAGTTACCTGCATCATTGCAGCAAGTCGAAGTGTCGGCGCGCTTGAACCGCGCGGTTGCATTGCGCCAAGTAACGTTGTATGTTGACGATGTGGCAATCGGCGAATTTACCGGCGTGCCGTATCGCGCGTTGTGGCAGTTGACGCCGGGCATTCATCGCGCGCAAGCGATTGGCATAACGACGGAGGGGGAGACGATTGAAAGTGATGCCGTGCGGTTTGTAGTAAAAGAGTGATTGGGGGTTGGGGCATTGGGGCATTGGGTGATTGGGTGATTGGGTGATTGGGTGAAACGTGAAGCGTGAAACGTCAAACGATGGACGACGCGCGATAGGCGATTTGCGATCTGCGAGAAGCGAGAGGCGAGAAACGAGAGATGGAATTGCGGACGGAACGATTGATTTTACGCGAGTTTGTGGCGGAAGATTGGCGCGCGGTGTATGTGTATCAAAATGATCCGCGCTATTTGGAATACTATGAGTGGGAACATCGCAGCGAACACGACGCCAAGGCGTTTGTGCAAATGGTCATGGATTGGCAGGGCGAAGCGCCGCGAATCAAGTATCAGTTTGCCGTCGTGTTGCCGGGCACGCACAAGTTGATCGGCAACGCGGGCATTCGTAAACGCGATCTGAAAGCATTCCAAGCCGATATGAGGTACGAGATTGACCCGCGTGAGTGGGGTAACGGGTACGCCACCGAAGTCGCCGGAGCGATTTTGAATTTTGGTTTCGAGCAATTGCATCTGCACCGCATCTGGGCGCAGGCGGTGGCGTCGAATTTGAATTCGATCCGCGTGTTGGAAAAATTGGGCATGCGCCAGGAAGGACGTTTGCGCGAAAATGAGTTTTTCAAAGGACACTTTTGGGATACGGTGATTTATGGTATCTTGGAAGAGGAGTGGCGGTGGAAACGCGCGAATCGGTGAGAGAGTGATCAGTAATCAGTGATCAGTAATCAGTTGTCAGTGCGATAGTGCAATCGTGCGATAGTGCGATAGTGCGATAGTGCGATTTGCGATACGCGATACGCGAGGAAAACACAATGCTCAATTTTGATCAATACACGGTTTTGACATTCGATTGTTACGGGACGCTCATTGATTGGGAGAGCGGGATTTTGAATGCGCTGCGCCCGGTGTTGATTGCGCATCAGGTCAAGATTCATCAAGACGAGGCGCTGGAATTGTTTGGCGAATTGGAAGCGGCGCAGGAACGCGGTCCATACAAAACCTATCGCACTGTTTTGCAAAATGTGCTGGCGGACATGGGCGCGCGCTTGGGCTTTCAACCGAGCGAGAACGAGAAACGCGCATTCGGCGAATCGGTTCAGGACTGGCAACCGTTTGCGGACTCGGCGGGCGCGTTGGCGGAATTGAAACGCAAATACAAAGTGGTCATTCTCTCGAATGTGGACGATGATTTGTTTGCGCATTCCGCGAGAAAATTGCAGGTCGCGTTCGACGACGTGATTACGGCGCAGCAGTGTCAATCGTACAAACCTTCGCTGAACAATTTTCGCGTCGCGGAAAAACGCGTGGGCGTTCCAAAACAGCAGTGGCTGCATGTCGCGCAGAGTTTGTTTCACGACATTGCGCCAGCGAAAAAATTAGGACTGGATACGGTGTGGGTGAATCGCCGCTGGGACAAGCCGGGCGCGGGCGCGACGCCGCCGACGGAAGCGACGCCGGATGTAGAGGTGCGGAGTTTGGCGGAGTTGGCGGAGTTGGTGAGGAAAGGGAGGAGAGGGAAATAGGGAAACAGGTAGACAGGGAATTGCGGGAAATGCGGGATAGAGAGATGGAGAGATGGAGTGAGAGCGAGAATGCGGGAAAGAAGGGAACTGAGGGAACTTTTAAGTAGCAGGAATACGTAAAACTACTGATGCGCGATTGTGCGAGTTGTGATTTAATCGGTAGCATGAAAATCGCGTCCTAAAAAAGAAAGTCCGGTGGTTGGAAACCAACGGCAAAAGAATGAGAAAGGTAGGCAAAGAGAAAACATAACTACTCAGTCTGTCATTCTGAGATGGTCAGCCCGCAGGGGCTGTATGGGCTCAGGACTGTCATATCGAACGGAGTGAGATATCTCACTCCGCTCGATATGACAAGTCCTGTGCAGCGGAGCGAAGAATCTTCAGTAGGGTCAATCAGAGATTCTTCGCTCCGCTCAGAATGACAATCTAACTCTTCCGCTTTCTGAACCATGCCGAAAAAAAGATGAATCGCGGAGCGATTGGAAAATATTTTTAATGCCATCGGCATTTGACTTTTTTGAGACGCCGTATTCGATTCGGTGGAGTTGCAATGAAAAAGTTTTTTTGGATTATGGGAATGGTCGTTATGTTGTACAGTGTCGCGTGTCAAGCGCCAACACCAACGCCCATCGCGTTCATCGCCACAGCCATTCCGCCGACAATCGCAACACCATCGCCGACCTTGACGATCACGCCGACGAATACGACAACGCCAACCCTTCGCGCCAAGCCAACCAATACAGTGCGCCCGCGCTTGCAGACAAAAATGGCGATGATAACCATTACACCTGACACCGCGACGCCAACTCCTACGCGCCCGCCGACGAATACGCCGTTGCCGACACCGCTCGCGCATGAATGGGATAAGGCGACCAAGAACCTCTTGCCCGCGCCGCTTTATTATCTTGCTAACCGCACGAATGAACATCAAGTGTGGCGCATTGAAAAGGATGGAAGAAAACGGCGGATTACAAACCACCCCGGTGGATTTTATAATTTTGATGTGTCTGCTCGAACCGGAGAACTTGTCTTGCTGAATAATAACGGAATTTGGTTGAGCGATCAGTTTGGGAAGAATTTGCGGCTCTTGACTATTGAAGGATTAGACACCACTTACGGCACTTATCGCCGAATACTCCATCCGATCTGGTCAACAAGTGGTTCGGAATTTGCATTCGGATATTGCGGCGAAATCTGGATTTACAATCCTGCTAAAAATCAACTTGACAAAATTCATTCCCCCTCAAGTGAATACGTTTTGTGGTATCCATTTCCTCGAGCTTGGTCGCCAGATGATGATTTTTTGCTCGTCGTTGCGTCTTATGGAGGGGACACCAGCTTTCCGGTGCTGGTTAACGTTAAAACAAAGGAAGTAGAAACGATTTCTGTATCACTTGCCAGCCGAGCCAGTTGGGCGCGCGATGCTCGATTCATCTATTCCGCAAGCGAAGTTGGCTATTTTGGCGAGACCGCTTTGATGCAGACAGATATTACGAGTGGGTATGTGATTGAACTTATGCGTTCTTCATGGCACGAGATAAACGCCGTAACGACGCCACAAGAAGGCGACGATGGGGGATTATACTTTTTTCATGCTACAGTCACGCGTGACAAATATCCTGATAGATATTTTATTCCAGAGTACCACATGGTTCGCGCGGACCTTGTGGATATGACAAAGCTTGTTCTTTTGCGAAACGAAACGCATCAAGTTTTAGAAGCGCTTTGGGTTCCTGACATGAGTTTGGCAGTCATTGTGGAGGCGCGCAATGGTACATTCACCGGAAGAAAAGTTTATGTTCTAACAACCGACAACAGAGCACCACTGCTCTTGACTGATTTTGGGTTTCACTTGCATTGGGGCAAAAACTAAATCTGCCTGACGCTTTACGTTTCACGTTTCACGTTTCACGCATTACCCAAAAGGACATTCCCATGTTCACCCAACGCTTCAACCTCACTCTCGTTCTAATTCTCATCCTTCTCGCCGCGTGCGCGACACCACAAAGCATCAACGTGCAAAGCGCGCAGATTCAGAACAACGCGGCGGTGGAATCCAACGCGCTGCCGAACGCGCAAGCGACGGCAACACCGACGGTGACAACGACTCAAGTCGTTACTACGACCTCGTTATTGACCGACGTTTCCAACGCGCCCTTAAAAGTGCTTTCTACTTCTCCCGCGAAGGACGCGGATGAAATTTCCGTCAGTCAGGACGCGACCAAAATCATCATCCAGTTCAATCATCCCGTCGTGCCGCTCGTTTCGGTGAGCGAACAAAAAGGTTTGCCGCAGCCGTTGTCGTTCACGCCAAATTTGAACGGCAGCGGGATTTGGATCAACACGTCCACGTACTCGTTCACACCGTCGCAAAATTTGCAGGTCGCAACCGAATACACGGTCAAGGTCGCGCCGCTGACGGACATGCTCGGCGCGAAACTCGACGGCTATACGTGGAAATTCAAGACCGCGTCGCCCGAAATTACCAAGTCCTATCCCGAAACGAATACGCAAAATGCGGGCGCAAGCGAACCCATCAAGATTACGTTCAATACCGAAATGGATCGCGCGTCGGTCGAAGCGCGTTTCGTCCTTGCGATGACGCCAAGCGGCGCGGCAGTCGCGGGGAAATTCGAATGGAATGGCGCGCAGATGAGCTTTGCGCCCGACAAGCCGCTCGCGTACAACACACTGCATCGCGCGACGTTGAAAGCGGGGGCGCAAGACATTAACCAAAAAGCCGCGACGAAAAAGGATACCGCGTGGAATTTCCGCACGACGCGCCAACCCGCCGTTTTGAGCACCAAGCCCAAAAATGGCGACCAGAGCTCGCTTGACATTCGCAATGGCTTTCAGATCACTTATGCGTCGCCGATGGCAGAAGATGTGGTGACCGTCACGATCCAGCCGACCATCACGAATCAGTATTCGTATTGGAACAGAGAAACACAGCAAACGATTTCGGGCGGCTGGCTGGCGTCGCAAACGTACACTGTCACCATCAGCGGCAAATCGGAAACGGTGTATGGCGAACAACTGGGCAAAGATACCGTCGTCGTGTTCACTGCCGCGCCGCTCGGCCCCGCAGTGTTTTTGAATGTCAATGGCACGACGGGCTTGTACGACGCGAGCCAACCGCAGATCATTTACACGACGTATCGCAACGTCCAAGAAATTGATTACGCGTTGTATACCATGCCGCGCAATGATTTGCTGCGCGCGGTGGGGACCGACCGCTATCAGTATTGGAGCGACTATAAACCGAATGCCAATAATTTGCTGCGCGAATGGACGCAGAACGTACAGTCGCCGCTCAACGCGTCGCGCGTGATTTCGACGTCGCTCGGCGGCGCGGCGCCGTCCGATTTGTTGAAACCGGGCGCGTATTTGATTGTCGCCGATGGCGTCAAGACTAATCTGCGCAATCCGGCTGCCGCGCGTCATATTCTCATCGTCACGCCGTACAATCTCGCGCTCAAACGCAACGAGACCGAAGCATTGGTGTGGGCGACGAATCTGGCGACTGGCAAGCCCGTCGCGGATTTGCCGATTACGATCTACAACGAGAACGGCAAAGCTGCGGCGTCGGGCAAGACCGACAAGGACGGCGTCTATCGCGGCACATTCCCCAGGCAGCAGTATTACGAACCGATTTTCGCCATTGCCAGTAGTGCCCCGCTCGCCGCAGCGGGCAGTGGGGGCGGAACGGGCAGTGGAGGCGCAGCGGGCAGCGACGCGGACATTGTCGCGGCGGTCGGTTCGGATTGGAACGACGGGATTCAAACGTTCGATTTCAATTTGAACACCCAGTACGGCGCGCAAGAGTATTACGCGAATCTGTACACCGACCGCGCGATCTATCGCCCCGGACAAACGGTGTACTTTAAAGGCATCTTGCGCAAGGATAACGATGCGCGTTACACGCTGCCGACCGATCTGAAAACCGTGCCCATCAAAGTGATTGACGCGAACGGGCGTGAAATTCTCAATCAGAATTTGCCGCTCAGTGCGTACGGGACATTCAACGGCGAAATTAAATTGAACGCCAGCGCGTCGCTCGGTTACTACAGCGTCGTGCTCGAGTTCGGTCCCGACGAGCGTCGTTTCTACAACAGCGCGGATTTTCAAGTCGCCGAATATAAAAAGCCCGAATATGAAGTGACGGTCAAGACGGACAAGGATTCGTACACCAACGGCGAAAAAATCGGCGTCAACGTCGCCAGCACGTACTATTTCGGCGGCGCGGTGTCGGACGCCAAGGTGCAGTGGCGTTTGTTGAGCGATGATTTGTTCTTTAGCACGGACAAGGTTGGGGGCTACTGGGATTTCACCGATTACGATCTGACGAGTGCGCGCCAACCCACCGGCGGCGTCGTGAGCGAAGGCAAAGGCACGACCGACAAGCAAGGCAAGTTCACCTTTACCGTGCCCGCGGATCTAAAAGATTATCCGCTTTCGCAGAATTTCACGCTTGACATCGAGATTACCGACATTAACAATTCTGCAGTCTCGTCGCGTGTCGTCGTTCCCGTGCACAAAGGCGACTATTACATCGGGCTGAAACCCCAGAGTTATGTCGGCGAGGTCAACAAAAAGCAAGGTGTTGACATTATCACGGTGAACCCGCAGGGCGATCCCTTCCCGAATCAACCGCTGACCATTTCCGTGTACGAGCACAAATGGTTCAGCGTGCGCGAAAAAGATTCGGACGGAAATTTTTATTGGAAGAGTTCGTTTACGGATACGCGGGTCATCAGTAATACCGTTACTACGGATCGGGCAGGCAAGGCGACGACGTTTTATATACCGACGGTCGGCGGCGTGTACAAAATTGTCGGCGAAGGCAAAGATGCCAAGGGCAACGCGATTCGCAGCGCGACGTATCAGTGGGTGCAGTCGGACGCGTTTGTGAATTGGCGCATCGAGAACAATGACCGCATCGAACTCGTCGCCGACAAAAAAGAATACAAAGTTGGCGAGACCGCCAAGGTGTTGGTGCCCGCGCCGTTCAAAGACGCGCAAGCATTGCTGACCATCGAACGCGGCGGTATCTTGCAAGTGAAATCGCTCGGCGTTATCGGCAACAGCGAAACGCTCGAGATACCGATTACCGAAAACCTGTTGCCGACCGCGTACGTTTCCGTGATGCTTGTCAAAGGGCGCACGAGTGATTCGCCGACGCCGCAGTTCAAACTCGGTTACGCGACGCTCAACATCAATCCTACGGAAAAAATTCTGAACATCACGCTTACGCCATTGGCGTGCAAACCTCCGCGTCGTGGGTGCGCTCGGTCGAACGCATCAATCAAAACGTTCAAGCCGAAGCCAAGGGCGGCGGCGGCGGCGGCGCGCCCGAAGAAAGTTCGCCCGTGCGGCGCAATTTCCAGGACACGGCGTACTGGAAAGCGGATGTCGTCACCGACGCGAACGGTAAGGCGACGGTCACGGTAACGCTGCCCGACAACTTGACGACGTGGAATCTGACCGCGAAAGGCGTCACGAAAGAGACGTTCGTGGGCACGCGCAAACGCGACGTGCTTTCGACCAAGCCCGTGCTCGTGCGACCCGTCGTGCCGCGTTTCTTTGTGCCCGGAGATTCCGTGTTGGTCGAAGCGGTGGTGAATAACAACACTGCCAAGGACGTAACCGTTGACGTGAAACTACAGGCGACCGGTTTGACGCTCAGTGGCAACGCGACGCAGCCGTTGACCGTCAAGGCGAACGACAAAGCCAAAGTCTCATGGCAAACGACGGTGGACAAAAACGCGGCTGCGGTCAAGGTGCAATTCAGCGCGACCGGCGGCGGCTACAGCGATGCGCTCGAAGCGACGCTGCCCATCGTGCGCCCGTCGTCGCCCGAAATCGTCGGCACATCGGGAACGGTGGACGCCAAGCTCGCGGAAAAAATTCTTGTGCCCGCGAATGTGGATACGCGTGCCGGTGGTTTGCAGATTACGACCAGTCCTTCCCTCGCCGCCGCGTCGCTCGATTCACTCGACTATCTGCAAGCATTTCCGTACGATTGCAGTGAACAAACTGTGTCGAAGTTTTTCCCGAACGTCGTGACGTATCAGGCGCTCCAGGATTTCGGCATCGCGAATGACAAGCTCAAGAACAAGTTGAGCATCAACATCAGCGCGCAGATTCAACGGCTGTATCAATTGCAGCATGGCGACGGCGGTTGGGGTTTGTGGGCGACTGGAAATAGTTATCCGCACACGACCGCGTACGCAGTACTCGCGTTGGATGCCGCGGACAGAGCGGGATTCAGTGTGGACGAGAATGTGATGCAGCGCGGGCGCGATTACTTGAACGAGTATCTCGACCAGCCGACGGATGCGAATCAAGCGTATCGTTACAATCAGCGCGCCTTTGTGATTTATGTGTTGAACGAAACGAGCGAGACGAACGAGTACGGCGCGCGCGCGACGAGTTTGTTCGAACGCCGCGCGCAGTTGGACAATTATGCCAAGTCGTACTTGATGATGGCGTTGTTCAAGTCGGGCGCCAAGACCCAAGCGCAAGCATTACTCCAGGACCTGACTGCGAAAGCGCTGCCGAGCGCGACGGGGACGCATTGGGAAGAGAAACAACCCGACTGGTTCATGATGAACACCGATACGCGCACGACGGCGATTGTTTTGCTCGGCGTTGCGCGTGTGGATCCCAAGAACGCGCTCCTGAAGAATGCAGTGCGCTGGCTTATGACCCAACGCGCGCAAGGACATTGGGAGACGACACAAGAAACCGCGTGGTCGGTGCTCGGTCTCACCGAATACATGAAGCAGAGCGGGGAACTGAACGCCGAGTACACGTACGACGTTTCGGTCAACGACAAATCGCTCGGACAAGAAAAAGTGAGCAAGGAAAATGTGACCGAAAACAAAACGTTCGACGTAGCGATGAAAGACCTGCTCACCACGACGGCGAATGAATTGTTGTTCACCAAGAGCGCGGGCGCAGGCAATCTCTACTACAGCGCGTTCTTGAACTATTACTTGCCCGTGGACCAAATCCAAGCGTTGAACAAGGGCGTCATCGTCGCGCGTCAGTACTTTAAGGTGGAGCAGGCGACGCTGAAACCGACCGCGCAGCAAATCACAACGGCGAATGTGGGCGATTACGTGCTGGTCAAGCTGACCGTCATCGCGCCGACGAATTTGCACTATCTCTTGGTCGAGGACCCGCTGCCTTCGGGTTTTGAAGCGGTGGACACTTCGCTCAAGACCACGTCGGCGGGAGCGACCGCACCGGAACTCGAAAAACAAATCGAGGACTGTGCCGCGTGCGCCGAGTATTATTATCCGTACTGGTATTACTGGTCGAACACGGAACTGCGTGACGACAAAGTCGCGCTCTTTGCCGATTATCTCTCGACCGGCACGTACGAATACACGTACTTGATGCGCGCGAGCGTGAGCGGCGACTTTACCGTCTTGCCGACGTTCGCGCAGCAAATGTACGAACCGGATGTGTTTGGGAGGAGTAACGGGGCAGAGTTTACGGTCAAGTGAAATGAAAAAACCTCGCAGGTCTTGAAGACCTGCGAGGTTTTTTTCTACGGGGTGTTGGTGTAAAATTAGGTCAAGGAGTAGGCGCTATGACTCTCGATGATATTCTTTATGATATGTACACGCTGCAAGACGAGATGCGCGCGTATGAACGCAAATACGGTGTGCTTTCAGAAACGTTTTATCAAGCGTATCAGGCGGGAGAAGAACCGCCCGATGATTTGTGGGTGCGCGATTGGACGGCGTGGGCGAGCGCCTACCAAATTTGGCTGCGCCGCCACGAACAATATCGCGTTGCCATTCAAGCTTTGCGTTCCGAGTCGCAGAGCATCGCCCAAATGATCGAAAGAACCGCGCGCCATGAACCCATTCCAATCGCTGCGTGAATACGAACTCTTTGTTTATTCACTGCCGCAGCAATTCAAGAGCATCGAAAGTTCGACGTTACTATTGATACAGCGCGGGCGGCATTATGCCGAATTGACGGGCGAGTTGTTTTTTGGTCGTGACTTTCGCTTGTCCGTGTATGAACGCCTTGTCTGGGAAAACGGCGGGTTACAGATAGAGGGTTATTCGTACGAAGCTTGGCACGGGAACGACAAAATCTATTGGTACGATTCACAGCCGCATCCGGATGAGCCAACACTGGCAAGCACGCATCCGCACCATAAACATGTTCCGCCCGACATTAGACATCACCGCGTACCTGCGCCTGGATTGAGTTTCTCGGAACCGAATTTGGCGATATTGATTCAAGAGATTGAAAAAATGATTGTAGTCGACAGGTGATCGAGATGGTCAACGAATCAGAGGGCGATAAAAAGTGGGATGAGTTGCTGGCGCGCGCCGAGTCGCAAGAACTTTTGCTCGAAATGGCGCGTGAGGTGCGGGCAGATTATTACGCGGGGCGCACCACTGAAATTGATATTACCGCAGATGGACGACTTGCCCCGAAATGAAGTCGAGAGCAACACCCAAATTTTGGAAATCCTAAAAAAAATCCTCAAGTTTCACCCAATCACATCGTCGGGGCGCGCATACCATGCTTGTACCAACTCGCCGTTTAAATCTTCAAATGCCAAACGAATGCGGCGCGAAAACGCTTCTTGGTAACGCGCGTCGAGCGTAATGGGAATCAAGTCCACTTTTTCGCCGCGCGCGCTGTCAATGATATTGAACAATGTGCCATCTGCAGTGGCATTTCGCATCTGCTCGGGGTCGGCGTAAAAATGCGGCGATGGAAAATGCGCGGCAAGCGCGTCCATGTGCGATTCCGCCAATGCCACAATCATGTCCACGTCATGCGTGGCGCGTTCACTGCCATACGCTGCTGCCGCAAATGCGCCGATAATCATATACGGCGCATTGATTTCTTCCAGCGCTTTCAGTACCTCGGCGTAAAAAGAAAGGGGTTGTGTGATGCTAGTCATTTCGCGCAACTTGCTCAAAGTACTTGAACGTGATTTCGCGCGGGGATAAATCGGGATACATGCGGCGCAACCGCGCGCGTAGCGTGCCGCGCAAAAATGCTTGTGCCTCCAACGCGGCGCGCCCACGTTTAGCGATAGAGACGGACGCGAGCAATTCCTGATTCGCCGGGTCAGGAAAATCCAGCGTGAGTGCGGGCATGGATTTTTTTTGATGCAGCGCCGCTTGGCGTTTCAGACGCCGGATTTCGACGCGGGGAATATACCAATGTTTGCCTACGTGTACAGCGAACAATGTGCCGCGTCGAATGCGCGCATACAGCGCGGCGCGTGAGCCAAACGCTGCGCCGAGCAAGCGCGTGGCTTCACTCAGCAAAGCCAACTCGTCCATTGTCCAGCCCGCTGAATTCATCGCGATCACGAGACCTTTGAGGTTTTTCGGGAGCCGAGTTATAGCGTGTAAAACTCGACCTTGAAATCGTCTTGCACCCACCTGAAATGTTTGCTGTTTCGTGTCAAGAGGGTTTTCTTGCTGATCAACGCGCTGGCTGCAATCAACGCATCCGGCAAGAATAATCCTTGGTGTCTATATTTGCCAAAGTAGCTGCCCGCGTGTCGTGCAATATCTTTTGTGACGTTGATCCGCTTCATCAGTGCGAACAGCGCTTCGTATTTTGTCCGTTCATCTGGAGAACGAATGCCTGCCCATAGTTCCGCTTCGGTCACTACGGAAAACCATGCCTTGGTAGTACCGTCGAATACGGCATTCAGGTAAGGTGCGACCACTGGTCGCCCTCGCAGATGGTCAATCAACACCGTCGAATCAAAAAGGTATTCAGTCATCTTGATAGAGTTCGTTCAGGCGACGTTCCCACCCCGCGCGGATTTCATCGAGCCAATCGTCTGTTATATCTTGGCGATCTGCCCACATGCCGAACGATTCACGCGCAAGTTTGATTTGTTGCGCACGCTTGGAGGGGCGGCTGGTTCTGCGCGAACTGGCGGCGCGCTTGCGTTTCTGCCCGTTCAACGGCGAGATTTTGAGGCGCACTTTTTGGCGTTTCCGCAGCCGCACTTGCTCCAGCGGCGTCAAAACGCCATTGTCATAAATGGCAGTAATCGTTTGTGTGTTTGGCATAGCGTTACCCTTCAATCTGCTGGTGACGCGATTATATCACACGCGTCAGCGAACCGTTCGACGAATGAATTTGCCGCTTTTTGTATCAACGCATTTCCGCATCCGACAATAGCAAATCCCGCGCGCTGCTCGCAATCGTGAACGACCACGCGTACGTATTGCCGTTCGTCGTAAGCGAAGCGGTGTACGTATTGCCAGCGGTCAATGACGCACGCGGAATCAACACGATTGCATCGCGCGCGTTGAGAATGCTGCGCACCAGATTTTGCTGCGAAATGTCGGGGTTTGTGTAGTGGGTTTCGTCGTAGATGCAATGTTCGAGTTCGGCGGCGCCTTGTTTGAACGAGTGCGCCGTGACGTTTGGGGTGAGCGAACCATCGCCGATTTGCAAAATGAGCGGCAAGCCGGAGGGAACGGTGTAGCCCGCGCAGCTCGCAAGCGGATTCGGATACTCGCCGCCATCGTACGAACGCAGCGCAACGGTTTTGCCACTGCCGGGCCACTTGACGGGATACGTCACCGCAGGCGGAATGCTGCCCAAACCGCGCAGCACATCCAAACCCGCGCCCGTTTGATAACCTCCGTCGCTTTCGCGGTAACTGCCGTAACCGACCTGTGCGAGCGCGGGGTCAATAATCCCCACCGCGTGAAACGGCGCGCCCATCCACAGCTCAATCGCCGTTTGGTCGCTCATCGCCGCGCTACTGCTGACGGCGAGATCGCTGTTTTGCGCGGCGGCGCGTCCTTCGACGGTGTACCATGGATTGCTCGGGTCTTCGTCGTGTCCGATGTAATCGTTTTTCACCATGTAACGCGCGTGCAACCAATCGCCTTGACTCCACGTCGCGTTTTCTGTGACGGCAGGCAAATCCGCCAGCGCGCGATATGCGTTCACAAAGCCAAGCCAATCGGTTGGTGCGCTGCCCGGACATTTGACCACGACGCGCGTCGCGCGCGCGGACGCGATTTGCAGTGCGCAGCCGTTGGCGGTGATGCGTACTCGGTCCCGATTGTGCAAGACAAGTTTTGATTTTGCGCGCGGCGCGTTGATTTTTTCCGCGCGCGCATTGCTCGCCGCACAACGCACGACGACCAAAGACGCGGATTGGGAGCGAATTTGGAGTTGACACGCTTGCGCGGCGATGACGAGGCGGTCACCCGCGTGGAGGGTTCTGCGGTATTTTGTTTCGGGTGCGGCGGCGGATGTAGAAACGTTCAGGAAGGCGAGGAACAAAACGAATCCGCCAATCATTCCGAGCGAGAGTAGGGCACGCCCAATCGGGGTGCGAGATTGCAGCTGCATTGCCGACCTCCTTGTAACGCAATGAATGCCCCCCCTGAAAAGGTGATGAGTGACAAGTGACGGGATAACTTTCCACATCGCTTGCTTCCGGTGTCCAAGAATTATACTCTGAAAAAGTCACGCGGAACTTTGCCGGTACGACCCCCGCCAGATTTGTCGCATGGGCGGGATACACATAAGATGTCGCTATCGCTCTTGCGCGCTCCGCTCGACGTGAACTTGCCATGAAACAAAAACAAATGGTATTCGTTTTGCTCGGCGTACTGGCGCTTGCTTGTACCGCATGTGGCATTGCTTTGAAGGATCCGCCGCGCGGCGAAACGTTGCAAGCACCGCCGACCCGACCTCCGACCGCAACGCTCGACGCGCCTACGGAAATTGTGATTCTTGCTGCCACGCGCACAGTACCTCCACCAACCGACGCGCCGACGGCAACAAAAATTCCGCCGACCGCTACACAAGTTCCGCCGACCGCGACGAAAACGCCAACGCGACCCGCTCCGACGGATACGCGCGTCGCATCGAACAATGGTTCGTTTTCACTCGCCGCGGAGCCGCTCATCAGCGATTTGACGCGACCGGTGTTCGTCACACACGCGGGCGATGGCACCGGGCGGCTTTTTGTCGTGGAACAGCCGGGACGCATTTGGATTGCCGAAAACGGACGCCTGCGCGCGGAACCCTTTCTCGACATCCGCGACAAAATTACGACGCGGGGCAACGAACAAGGTCTGCTCGGTCTGGCGTTTCATCCCGATTACAAGAACAACGGATTGTTTTTTGTGAACTATTCCCGCGCGCAGGATGGCGACAACGTCATTGCGCGTTATCGCGTCTCGGACGATCCGAACACCGCCGATGCCAACAGCGAACAGATTCTGTTCACGGTGGATGGGCTGGAACCCAATCATAACGGCGGTATGTTGGCATTTGGTCCCGACGGATATTTGTACGTCGGCACGGGCGACGGTGGGGGCGCGGGAGATCGTCACGGCAGCATCGGCAATGGTCAAAACTTGAACACACTCCTCGGCAAAATCTTGCGCCTTGACGTAAACGCGGACACGTACCAAATTCCGCCGACGAATCCGTTCGTGAATCAAGCCAATGCGCGCCCCGAAATTTGGGCGTACGGTTTGCGCAATCCGTGGCGGTTTTCCTTTGACCGCGCGACCGGCGATTTGTATATTGCCGATGTGGGACAGAACAGCAAAGAAGAAGTGGATTTTCAACCCGCGTCGTCAAAGGGAGGCGAGAATTACGGCTGGCGGATTTTGGAGGGCGACGAGTGCTACGACGAGAACCAGAATTGTGCGCGTAACGATTTGATTGCGCCCATCGTTTTTTATTCCCACGACCTCGGTTGCTCGATTACGGGCGGCTATGTGTATCGCGGACAAAAATATCCGTGGCTCGTCGGAACCTATATTTTTGCAGATTATTGTTCGGGGATTGTGTGGGCGACGACGCGCAATGCGAATGGGCAATGGCAAACCAATCGAGTCGGAAAGTTCGACGACGATATCAGTTCCTTTGGCGAGGACGAAGTAGGCGAGCTGTACGTGGTCGGACACGGCAACGGGGTGATTTACAAATTGACCGCCGCGCAATAAAAGGACATCAAGACCCAGTTTTGGGTTGTCATTGCGAGATGTCCAGCCCACGCGGGCTGCGTGACCTGAAGAAACTGTCATGCTGAGGGACGAAGCATCTCTGGTTTGGCATAGAGATTCTTCAGTCCCTTCAGAATGACAGTTGGAAGTTTCTGAGCAGGAGCGGTGTTTGCGACGAAGCAATCTCTCCGGGTTGCACGCCGGGATTGCCACGCTCTGCAAAGAACGCTCCGCTCGCAATGACAAATTGCGATCTACTGTGACAGGTTTTTAAAGCGTACGCGTCACACAACTCCTTCGCGATGTACAGCGCTTCCGCGATTCGTGAAACGTACGTCTCAAAAACCCGTCAGGTCTCGCGGTTAGATGAACAACGACACGTCCGCGCCTGCGGCGAATTCGAGAAACGCCGCCGCGCCGCGACACTCGACGCCTTCGATTAGATTTTCCTCCCTCACGCCCATTACACCCATCGTCGTCGTGCAGGCGTACAAATGCCCTCCGCCCTCGCGCGTCACGTCAATCAATTCTTGGAGCGGTGGAATGTTCGCGCGGTCGAACCACGATTTCATCATCGCCGTCGCGAGCGGTGTCATGCCTGGCAATATGCCGACGAAATCGGCGCGGGCATTGCCGGATTGCCGATGGGCGCGACCTTCAAAGTGGGAAGTTTGTTTTTGTTTACGATGTCAAGTCCGTAGAACGTAAAAAACACGCCGACCTCCCAGCCCATACTCACCGCCGTCGAAGCGAGGATCAGCGGCGGGTACGCCATGTCGAGCGAACCCTTGGACGCGACGAGCGCGAGCCGTTTAGGACGCGACGTGTGCGCGTGTTCGCGCTGCGCCAAAATTTCGGCGACGCGTTTTTCCACGCGTTCGTCTATATATTTTTGAATCTCTGTATCCATAATTCTTCCCCTTATGAAGCAAGGGCGGGCACGAGGCGCCGCCCCTACCGCGTTCGGCGAATGAGAAAGCGGAACACGCGCCCGTCTTGTTCGCTGGAAAGTAATTCATGTCCGGTTTGCCGCGCCCACGCGGCAATGTCGTGCTTGGAACCGGGATCGGTCGTCTCGGTCAAAATGGTTTGCCCAACGTCAATGTGTTTGATGGCTTGAGACAATTTAATAACCGGCATCGGGCACAACAGATTTTTACTGTCGAGAAACAGGTCGGCTTGGGTGAGCACTTGCGTTGCCATTTGTTTTACTCCTCGTAGTGACGAATTCATTCGTCGTATCTACGCGTCACAGAAATAAAAAACTCATCGCACGCACACGGCGATGAGTTCAAAAAAAACATGTACAACGCAAGGCGCGCTTGTGGTGCGCCTAACGGTTTCGTTGAAGGGGACTATGCGGTTGGATGAACTCTCGCCGTTTGGGAACGCGGAGCTGCGCGCGGCGGTGCGCGTAGCTCCGCCGAATACAGATGCATTGCAATAAATCACGGCGAACGTTCTTCATTAGCGTGCGATTCTAATCAGCAATTCGATTTTGTCAATTCGCGTCCCGCGAATCGCGAATCGCGTATCGCGTGTCGTCTCTCGATTCTCGCCTCACCTTTCACGCACTATCGCACTATCGCACTATCGCACTATCGCACTACCGCACTACCGCACTACCGCACTATTCGTCTTGCACATTGCGCTTTTTGCCGCGTCCCAATTGCGACGAGCGTTGATACGCCGCCCAGATCGAGCGTGACAACGCGGTGCGAAACCCCGCTTTCTCCAAATAATACAGCGCTTCCGCCGATGTGCCGCCGGGCGACGTGACTTGATTGCGCAAGCGCGCGAGGTGCTGCGGCGTTTGCAACGCGTATTCCACCGAACCTTTGACCGTCTGCAGAACCAATTTTTCGGCGATGTAACGCGGGAATCCCAAATGCACGCCCGCATCCACCATCGCTTCCATGAACAGGAAAACATACGCGGGGCCCGTGCCCGAAAGCGCGGTTGCCATATCGAGATAATCTTCGTCCTCGACGAAAATTTCTTGGCCCAACGCGCCGAGAATCGCTTGGGCTTGCGCGCGCTGGGACATGGTCACGGCAGACGACGCGGTCCATACGGTCATGCCCTGTCCGATTTGCGCGGGGGTGTTGGGCATCGAGCGTACGATCGCGCGATGGTTCAAACCGTTTTCCATCGCGCCGATGCGCGCGCCCGCAATGATCGAGACGACGAGCGCAGCCGCGCGCAAACGCCCCTTGAGTCCCGGCATTACGTGATTGAGCATTTGCGGCTTGACGGCGAGAACGACCACGTCCGCGCCTTCGGCGGCCATTCCATTGTCGGTCGTAATGTGAATGCCGTACTTGGCTTGCAGCTCTTCCAACCGCGCGCTGCGCGGTCCCGCGGCAATCACCTGCACGGGAGAAACCAATTCGCCAATCACCAACCCGCGAATCATCGCCTCTGCCATCGCGCCCGGTCCGATAAAAGCAATGCGTGTATCTTGAAGCATCTTGTTCTTTGCCTTGAGATCAACTCTGCCAACTTGCAACTTGCAAGCCGGAGATACGGTTCATGTGTTTGACGTTCTCTGTAACGAGCGCGAGGTGGTGTACCATCGCCGTAGCTGCAATCAAAATGTCTGCGTCTGTAATTAACCGTCCTTCGCGATGCAGCTGTCCGTATATTTTTGCCGCGCGTTCTACAATTTCATCGGTCAACGGCAAAATATCACTTTTGCGACACTGTTCCTGAAAGCGTGCAAGTTGTGCTGTTGCTTGTTTCGCCTCGAACCCGCGTAGGATCTCATACCGCGTCAAGATCGAAAAGCGGAACTGTCCGTATTGAGCCAAATACGCGCGCGCATTGTTTTGAATGGACAAATTCTTGCCGCGCATGATTTCAGAAAGGACGTTCGTGTCCAGCAATGGCGCGTCTGTCATTAGTTCACCTGTCCCATAAAGTGTTCACGCTCAAGCGAGATTTTTTCGATTTCGTCCACTTCAGGTCCGGACAATCCCGTCAAGACTTGTTGCCATGCCGCTAATTCGGCATCCGCTTCCATCGCAAAAGGCACCGTCACAATCAGGTGCAACACACGATGCTCAGGCAGACTAAGCGGCTCTAAAAGTTTTAATACCCCATCCTCAAAAATGGCATTGACTTGATAACTCATCGTGACCTCCTCGTATAGCATGGATACTAGCACATTATACGTTGCGAAATTTCGAACGTCAAAGATATTTCACAAACAGGACGCGACTTTCGCCCTTGCCGTCATAATTCGAGTGTGCGGAGATTCCATCTACCACATCATCCCCCGGCTCGATTTCAAAACCCATGCGCAAATGAAACGCAATCGAAGTTTTGTTGACGGGCGAAGTGACGCAGCGAACGATGTGTCGCCCTCGCGCGCGTGTGACCTCGAAAAATTTTTCATACAACTTTCGCGCTACACCCGCTTTGCGATAATCAGGATGCACGCCGACGAAATGAATGTACGCTTCCTCCGAAAACGTCTGCGAGAAGAATCCGTTGAGAAAGCCGACAATTTCCCCATCTACTTCGGCAATGAAACTCGTTTCGCGAAAATGCACAAAGAACAATTTCGGCAGCATGTCGCGCATTTGTCGCCCGCCCCACCAATCGTTGATCACGGACGTGACAAAATAAAAATCGCGCGGTTCTGCGTTGCGGAGCATAATCATGTTTGAAATCTATCATCGGTCAGACGGAATGCAAAATCGCGCGGTCTCTTGGCGTTGTCAAGAAAAAGGCGTGGGCATTTAGAGCGCTGCAAGGCGCGACGAGGCAAGACCCCAAGTGTTTTTGGTCCAGATTGCTCATCGAGTCGAGCGCGTTGAAAACACTCGGGGTCTGGGTGACTTGCGTGCTGCGCAAGTATTTCTCTCCTATAGACAAATCTGGTTGATTGGACAGAATGGAATTACTATCATTTTACAAGCTCCACACTTCACGGTGGGTGTCCCGGGACACGGGAGCAAATTCATTCGAGGGATACTTATGCGCCGCAAGTCACTATACGTTTGTCTGTTGTCTGCCTGCATCTTGTTTGCGGTTGTGAATGTGTTTCCCGCATTCGCCCAAGCGCCCGCCGAACCCGCGGCGGGCAGTACGCTTTATGTGCCGCTGGTGCAAGGCGGCACGTTCGTGCCCGGCGATCCATTGGTCGGCAACGGGGCGGTAACCCGGACGTCGCTGACGTATGACGATTTGATGAACAGCACCGCGAGCGCGTTGGTGGACAATAGCGCGTTTGCCCTTCCGACGAACGCCGCCATGCCGACCCATCAATTTCAAGGTCGCCTCACCCTGGCGACTGAAACATCTTCGGGCCAAGACGTCTTGCACGATCCGTACGGGTACAACGTTTATCCGGGCGTGCGCCATTTGCGGACGGTTGATTTTCGGTTCGTGCAAAATGGCAGTCATTTGATTCCGGTGGAACAGGGTTTGTCGTACACGGGCAGTGCCTTTTGGAATTATATTGTTGGTCCCGGACGGATATGGCGCGAAAACGGCGATAACGGCTACTCGCGCATTTCCTTTCCGTTTGCGTTGGTGGAATACAATCAAAATTGTGTGCACAACGGAACGATGATGCTGCTGTTTAACGGCAGCAGCGTGTCGAGCGTACGCTATCAGATCGTGCAAGAGGGCTGCGCGTATCTCAAATTCAATCAATGGGGGCGCTGGAGCGCCAACTATACCGCCGAAACGATTGCGAACGCGGCAACCTTGCAGGTCGAGCACGCGAACGAAGTGGCGAATCGTCTGCCCATCAGACCCTTTGAACAGCTGGCGACCGATTATCCCGACTCGGGTGTGGACCTCACTGCGTACGAAAAATCCATTTCGGACATGACCACGTACGGGCTGTATGTTGACGGCAAACATTATCGCAGCGGATGTGAGACGCGGTACGGCGAATATCCGTTTTGCGAAGACATCCGTTTGCCTTCCTTTTCCACCGCCAAATCGCTCATGGCAGGCATGGCGTTTATGCGACTCGGGCAAAAATACGGCACGGGCGTCTCTAATTTGCTCGTCAAAGATTACGTGAGCGAGTGGGATGATCCATACGTCAATGGCAAGTGGGATACGGTCACGTTCAACAACGTGATTGATATGGCAACGGGGAATTATCAAGACCCGGATTTTGAGGTGGACGAATTTCAGTACAGCGACGATTTTTTGGCGGCAGTTTCGTACGCAGAAAAAATTAAGCCGCGTTCAAATTTCCAAATAAAGCCGCGCCGGGCACGTTTTGGAATTATCACACCACCGATTCGTTTATCATCACGCGCGCCATGCACAATTATTTGCAGAGCCGCGCGGGGAACAGCGCGGACATTTTCAACATGGTGCGCGATCAAATCTTCAAACCGCTCAAACTCAGCGCGTGCGCTTTGACGACGCTGCGCACCGACAACAGCCCGACCGGGCAGGCATTCGGCGGCTATGGTCTGTTTCTCATCGCGGATGATGTTGCCAAACTCTCCAAGTTTTTGAACAATGACAAGGGAACGATCAACGGCGCGCAAATCCTCAGTTCGAGTTTGCTGGACGCGACATGGCAGCGCAACAGCAAAGATCGCGGCATGGATATGACCGCGTATGATTTGAAATACAACAATCATTTCTGGGCGGACAAGATCAAATCGGGCGAAATTTCGGGGATTGACTGCACGATATGGGTTATTTTTGAAGTGGGCTATGGCGGCAATGAAATCGTCCATACGCCCGACGGTTCGACGTATTACTATTTCAGTGATGACGAAGATTACGTGTGGTATCCTGCCGTGCGCGAAACCAACAAACTCAGCCCCATGTGTTCGACGGAAGCGGCGAAACAGGGCGCGCGGCACAACAAGCGACGCGGCGCGCGCGCGTCAGACGACGCATCACAACTTGCGCCGAACGCGGTGGATGCGACCGCGCCCGGTTCATTGACTTCGACGATCGTGCTTGCCAATCCCAACGCGAGCGACATCAGCGCCACCGTAACCGTGCGCGATGCAAACGGCACAGTGCAATATACCACCACGCCGACCATTGCCGCGAACGGCTCGGTTTCGGTCAACTTGCCCACCAACAGCGCGGGATGCTGGAAGCCACCGACAGTCCCGCGACATCGCTCACGGTTCCGCTGTATCGCAATCTAGGCACTGACGCCAACAAAAGTTTGCTTGCGGCGCAAAACGCCAGCAGTACGACGAATGCGGCGCTCACGCTGCATTTCTATGCTGCGGACGGTTCCGAGATTTCTGGTTCTCCGATCACAGGCATCAGCGTGCCGCCGCTCGCCGCGTACTATCTCGATTCGTACATGCTGTTCGGCTCGAGCAAAGTGACGTACAGCATGCGCGTCGAGGCGACCCAGCCGATTGCCGGTGCCATGCGCGTCTTGTACAAAAAAGACAGTGCGGTATTGCGCGCGCTGTACGCGGGAGACCTCGACGCAAAAGTGTATGCCAATCTTGTCGAACGCAAAACGGATGATTCCGGCAACACGACCAACTGGTCCGAAATTTATGTGCGCAATAATGGCTCGAGCTCTGCCAAGGTGACGGTCCGATACAATCTGACCGACGGCGCCAAACTCGCGTCCGAAACCAAGACGATTGCGCCCAACGGCTATGCCACGTTCAATACGAAAAACAACACCGCGCTGGGCACGGCATACACGGGTTTCGCCAAAATCACGAGCGACGGCAATCAAGCGCTCGCCGTGCAGTGGTTTCAAGCCAACAACAAAGGCAACCGCTGGTTTGGTTTTACCGGGATGACTCAGACGCAAAAAGCTTTGAAATGGCTGTGCGGCGATACGCGCCGCGTGACCAGCGACCCGACCCAATATACCAAACTCGACATGGTGAACCCTGACAGCGGCTCGGCGAACCTGACCGTGACGCTGTACAAGGCGAGCGGCGCAACTGCGACCTCGACCACCAGCTCGGTCGGCAAGAACAAACAGCTGATTCTCGATTTCGCTTCCAGCATGTTTAGCGGCGCAGGCAGCAATTATACAGGTCCAACCGTCGTGCAATCTACCAACGGCAAAAATATCCTCGTGGCGGGCATGACCTCATACGCCTCGAAAGGCGTCATGGGTTTTCACTGCGCCCGTTTGCCGTAGTAACGAATTCATTCGTTCGATTCGTTTGGAGTAAAATGATGCCGCCGCGCGAGTTACGCGGCGGCAAAAAATTTTCCTCCTTGACGTTGAGTATGATCCAAACACAAGGCAACCGTTTGATTGACGAACACGCGCGTACGCTAATGCTGCGCGGCGTGAATTTGGCAGGCAGCAGCAAAATTCCGTTCACCCCGCGCGTGGACCCGGACGATCCGCGTTTTTACGACTATCGCAACGTCTCTTTTGTTGGACGCCCGTTTCCCCTCGAACACGCCGACGAACATTTCGAGCGCTTGCGCGCGTGGGGCTTGACGTTCCTGCGTTTCGTCGTGACGTGGGAAGCGCTCGCGCACGACGGACCCGGCGAATACGATGACGCGTATCTGGATTACGTGCGCGCGGTGCTCGAACGCGCAGGCGCGTACGGGTTTCGCGTGGTGATTGATCCGCATCAAGATGTGTGGAGTCGTTTCACGGGCGGCGATGGCGCGCCGGGGTGGACGCTGGAAGCGGTCGGTTTCGATTTGAAAAACATGACGCCGACCGGCGCGGCGCTGCTGCACCACACGCACGCGCGTCGTCCGCCGCTGTTGGTGTGGGCGACGAATTACGCGCGGCTCGCGCCCGCGACCATGTTCACGTTATTTTACGCGGGGAATGATTTCGCGCCCGCGACAAAAATGGATGGCTTGCCCGCGCAAGAATTTTTGCAGCAACATTACATTGCGGCGTTTTCAAAATTGGCGGAACGCTTGCGCGATGTGGAATGTGTGATCGGCTATGAAGTGATGAACGAGCCATCGCGCGGGTATATCGGCTGGCGCAAGCTGTTGTCGTCGGGGCAATACCGCTATTGGCCCACGCCGAGTCCTTGGCAAGGCATGTTGATGGGCGCGGGGATTCCACAGCGCGTGTGGCATCGCACGGTGAATCGAGAACACGCGCGCGCTTGGCTGCCCGAACGCGATTGCATTTGGAAGCAAAACGGCGTGTGGGACACAGATGCGCGCGGCGAGCCACAATTGCTGCGCCCGAATCATTTTGTCCACGTGAACGGACGCACGGTGAGTTTTGCGCGCGACTATTATCCTGCGTTCGCCAAGCGCTTTGCCCAAGCGATTCAACGCGTTGACCCGCGCGCGTTGATTTTTGTGCAAGGCGAACCCGGCGAACCCGCGCCCGCGCTGCACGCCAGCGATTTTCCAAACATGGTGTATGCGCCGCACTGGTACGACGGGCTGACGTTGCTGGTGCGACGCTATTGGCATCATCTCGGCGTGGACATGCTCAAGCGGAAATTCGTCTTGGGCGCGGAAGCGATTCAGCATTCGTTTGCGGCACAGCTCGCGGTCTTGCGTCACGACGCGGGCAACCATCTCGGCGGTGTGCCGGTGTTGTTGGGCGAATTCGGCATCCCCTTTGATTTGCACAAACCCGCGTGGCTGCGCAAGGCGGATGGGCTGCTCGAGACGCGCGCGCTGGACCGTTCGTTTCGCGCCTTGGAAGCCAATTTGATGAGCGGGGCGATTTGGAATTATTCGCCCGACAATACGTTTGAAACCGGCGATTCGTTCAACGGCGAAGACTTGAGCATCTTTACGCAGTCCGGACGCACGGACCCGCATGATTTAAATTCAGGCGGACGCGCACTGCGAACGGTGGTGCGTCCGCACCCGCGCGCGGTGGCGGGCGAACCGCAGCGCGTCCATTTCGATTGGCGCACGCGCGTGTTTGAATTTGTGTTTCAGCACTTGGAGCACATTCACGCGCCGACAGAAATTTTCGTGCCGACGTTGCAGTACCCGCACGGCGTCCACGTCCACGTGTCGGATGGGTCGTACGAGTTTGACGCGGCGCAGCAGTGCTTGATTTACCAGCACGACCCACTGGCGCAGCAACATCACGTTCGCATCGCACCTGGCGGGTAGTTTGTGATTTCAAAAATCCCGTATAATACGGTTACGCAGTTCCCAACGAATGAGGCGATGGAGGCGATGTGCGATGGAGGCGATGGAATACATCGCACATCGCACCCATCGCCTCCATCGCACATCACACGTTACTACGGGTTGTTTTCAAGGAGCCGTCCCATGAACTATATCAATCTTGGACGCACCGGACTCAAAGTATCACGGATCTGTCTTGGCATGATGTCGTATGGTTCGCCCGAATGGCGCGACTGGGTCTTGCCCGAAGAGCAGGCGGCGCCCTTTATCAAACGCGCGCTCGAGCTGGGCATCAATTTCTTTGATACCGCCGACGCGTATTCGCGCGGCATCAGCGAAGAAATCACCGGACGCGCGCTCAAGCAAATGGCGCGGCGCGACGATGTCGTCGTCGCGACCAAAGTGTATTTCGCCGCGAGCGATAATCCGAACGATCGCGGGTTGTCGCGCAAGCATATTTTCGATGCCATTGACCGTTCGTTGAAACGGCTCGGCATGGACTATGTGGACTTGTATCAGATCCATCGCTGGGATTACGAGACGCCGATTGAAGAGACGATGGAGGCGTTACACGATGTCGTGCGCAGCGGCAAAGCGCGTTACATCGGCGCGTCGTCCATGTATGCGTGGCAGTTTGCCAAAGCCCAATTCGCCGCAGAGAAACATGGCTGGACGAAATTCGTTTCGATGCAGAATCATTACAATCTCGTCTATCGCGAAGAAGAACGCGAAATGATTCCGCTGTGCCGCGATCTCGGCGTCGGCATCGTTCCGTGGTCGCCGCTGGCGCGCGGTTTTCTCGCGGGCAATCGTCGCAAAGAAGATTATGGCGACACGGTGCGCGCCAAAACCGATCCGTTCGCGCACGACATGTACTATCAGGACGCGGATTTTGATGTGGTCGCGCGGGTGAGCGAACTCGCCGCGCGCATGGGGCACAAACCCGCGCAGGTCGCGCTCGCGTGGTTGTTGAACAAGCAGGGCGTGGACTCGCCGATCGTCGGCGCGACGAAAATGTACCAACTCGACGACGCGCAAGTGGCAACGACGCTCAAACTTTCGCACGAAGAAATGACGTACCTTGAAGAGCCGTACGTCCCACATCCCATTTTAGGACATTAGAAATTGGAGGTTGGAAGTTGGAAGTTAGAAGTTAGAACGCAGAGTTTTCCAATTTCCAATTTCCAATTTCCAGTTTCCAGTTTTTCCCATGCACATCGGTTTCCTCACCAATTGTTTACGGGAACGGCGCTTGCCCGAAATTATCGCGTGGGCAGGCGCGAATGGTTTTGCTTGGCTCGAAGTCGCTTGTTGGCCTCCCCATACCGACAAAATGGATCCCTCCCTCGACGTGAGCCATTTCACCCAAGCCGACGCGGACGCGCTGAACGCGTTCGCGAAACAACATGGCGTCGCGTTTTCCTGTTTGACGTACTGTGAAAATCCATTGGACCGGGACGCGGCGAAACGCGACGCGATGGTGCGGCATTTGTATCGCGTCGTGGACGCCGCGCAGCGGTTGGGCGTGAATACGATCAGCACCTTTGTCGGACGCGATGAAACGAAAACGCAGGCGCAGAATTTTGACGAAATGACGCGCGTGTTTACGCCGCTGCTCGAATACGCGGCGGAACGAAACATCCGCGTCGCGATTGAAAATTGCCCGATGCCCGGTTGGCAATTCGAAGGGTTGCCCGGCAATTTGGCGTATGCGCCGGTGCTGTGGGACGAAATGTTCACGCGTTTGCCGTACGCGAATTTCGGATTGAATCTCGATCCGTCGCATCTCGTCTGGCTCGGCGTCAATTACTATGACATCGTGCCAAAATACGCGTCGCGCATTTTTCACACGCACGCCAAGGACACACAAATTTATCCGGATAAACGCGCGACGTATTCGATTCTCAATTCCGGTTGGGATACGTGGTGGAAATATCGTCTGCCCGGCAAAGGCGAAATTGATTGGCGGCGGTGGGCAGCGGTTTTGCGCGCCAACGGCTATGACGGCGTATTATCCATCGAGCACGAAGACCCGGATTACGAACATACGGAAGAATTGGTCAAGGAGGGCTTGTTGATCGGCAAGAAAAATTTAAGGGAGGCAATCGCGTAGGGGCGAAGCATCCACATGCGCGGGTGTGACTCGATTCGCGTGCATGAGTGTGAATGCTTCGCCCCTACTTTTATCGTGAACAAAATTCGCACTGTGGTCATTGGTACAGGTGTGATGGCGCGCTATCACATCGAGACGATGTTGAAACAGCAGGGTACGACGGAGATCGTCGCGTTGTGTGATCCGTCCCCGCAGCAGCTCACGCTGGCATTGGAATTGTTTGAAAAATATGATGTGCCCGTCCCCACAACCGGCTTGCAGCTGGAACCGCTATTGCAAGAAATGAAAGGTGAATTGGACGCCGCGCTCATCGTGACGCCGCACGCGTTTCACTTGAAACAATCCGTCGCGTGTCTCGAGAGCGGGCTGGACGTTTTGCTGGAAAAACCGATGGTGATGAACGCGCGCCAAGCGCGTAAACTCATCAAGGTCACAAAGCAAACCGGACGGCTGCTCGTCGTCGCGTTTCCGGGTTCGCTCTCCCCGCAAATCCGCGCGGCCGTCAAAATGCTGCGCGAAGGTGAGATCGGCGTGGTGCAAAGTATTAACGGCATGGCATGGCAAAATTGGAAAGCGAATACGGCGAACACGTGGCGGCAAATGCCAAAACTTTCGGGCGGCGGCTTTTTGTTTGACACCGGCGCACATTTGTTGAATACGACGTGCGATCTGGTCGGCGAAGATTTTGTCGAGGTTGCGGCGTGGTTGGACAATCGCGGCGCGCCTGTGGATATTATCGGGACCGTGATGGCGAAAACGAGATCGGGCGTGTACGTTACCATGCACGGCTGCGGCGATGCGTTCCCCGCGTTCGCTTCGGAAATCATCGTCGTCGGCAACAAAGGTCTGTTGCGCACGGGCATCTGGGGCGAACGTTTGGAAGTACAGCTGGCGGCAAAACGCGCGTTTGATTTCCGTCCCAAAAAAGTGAAGGTCTCGGCATCGCTCGGCGTGTGGGAACAATTTCTCGACGTGCGCGCGGGCAAAATGGAAAATCCGTGTCCGCCGCAAGTCGGCTTGCGTATGGCGAAATTGTGGGACGCGATCAACGAATCGGCGCGGCAAGGCGGCAAGCCGGTCAGTGTCAAGTAATGAGGACTGAGGACTGAGAATCGGAGACCAATGCAGAGGGAACGAAGCGGCGTTCGTCCCGTACGCAATTCCCCCTCGCTTTGAAGGAGAGGGGGCAGGGGGTGAGGTGATTTTTCGAGGTAGTGAAATCTGGCAGCAGGATAAAGGATGAAGAGATAAAGCGGTGAAAAAGTGACAAGGTGACAGGGTGCCAGGAGAAGGTCGAATGAATGCAAAACGAAATGAGCCACGAAAATACAAGGCGCCGCGGGCTGCGAACGGCAGAAAAAGGACGACACGTGTCAAGGGTGCATCGAATCAAAAGACCGCAACCAAGCGCGTGGTGCATGAGCTGTTTGGCGGCGAACCGTACAATTACTATCCCCTGGGTAAATACATTGTCGCCGCGCCGGGGGTCTGCGGTGGACGTCCGACATTCAAATACACCCGCATTGAAGCTGCGCATGCCCTTGAGCTAATTGCGGCAGGTTGGACGATTGAAGCGATTGCTGCAAAATGGTGGGGCGGCAAGGTCTCGCCCGATGCCATTCGGGAAGCTGTCAAAACCTGAATTCAAGACGAAAGCAGGGCGCATGGGAGTTGTGGCATTGCTGCGTCCCACGCGAATCGAATTCTATCGCGCAGATCGCAGGATTGAAACAATGCCTTGGACACGCTAGAAAGAATGAGGAGGCGTAATGAAACGCGGCGAACGAATGCGAGTGGGGATGTTGGTGTGGTTGGTGCTGCTTTTGTTGTCAGGCGCAGTCGCGGGTGTCGCGGGTGCTACAACCGGGCGGGGTGTGGACGTTACTGCACCATCGCTCACATGGGGCGGCTGCTGGTACGTCGTGCGTCCCGGCGACAATTTGTTTCGCATCGCGGCGCGTCACGGCGTGTCGTACTGGTATCTCGCGCAGATCAACGGGCTGCACAATCCGAATTACATTTACGCAGGGCAGATGCTGATTGTGCCGTGCGGAAATGTCCCCCCCCCCTATCCGCCGCAGCCCAAACCATGCGCGCCTTCGCAAACGTACGTGGTCAAACCTCAAGACAATCTGTTTCGCATCGCGCTGAATCACGGTACGACGATCAATGCCCTGCGCAACGCGAACCATTTGTGGGGACGCGTGCTGCGTCCCGGCATGACGCTGGTCATTCCATGCCCCGGTTCGGTACAGTACGGCAATCAAACGCCCGTGCCGCCGATTAGTGGTGAAACGCCCGTCCCGCCGCCGCCTACCGCAATCCCACCACCCACTACAGTCCCGCCGCCAACGTCGGATGGAAATCTCGTCGAACCATCGGCGACGGTGACACTGCAAAACAGCCAGGTGAATCCAAACCCGGTCGAAATCAAAGCGGGGCAAGCGGTGTTGTGGATCAACAACGACCAGAAAACCTATACACTGCTGAGCGGCATTCCCGGACAACCGAATGAAGTGTTTGCATCGCCGCCCATTCCGTCTGGCGGTACCTTTGTTTTCAAGTTCGATGCTGCGGGCAACTATTCGTACTATGTCAATGAGGACCCGACGATGGTCGGGCAAGTGAACGTAACACCGTGAAGAAAGGAATAAAGGATGAAGGCGGAAGGATGGAGGATGAAACAACGCGCCAATTTTTTCATCCTTCATCCTTCATCCTTCTGCATTCAAAATGAATTCTGATCCCCGTTCTCGTTCGCGTATTTTGCTCGATGGTGTGAATCGCGCGGCGGCGCGTTCGTATTTTCACGCGGTCGGTTATACGAGCGACGATTTGCAAAAACCGCTCATCGGCGTCGGCGTGCCGTACGCGCAAATGAGCTGCAATTTTCATTTGCCCGAACTCGCGCAATCTATTCACGAAGGGATTCGCGCGGCGGGCGGCGCGCCGTTCCAATTCAATACGGTCAGCGCGCACGACGGCATCACGATGGGCACCGAAGGCATGAAGACTTCGCTCATCAGCCGCGACCTCATTGCCGATTCGATTGAACTCATGGCGCGCGCGTATTATTTTGACGCGCTGGTGTTGTTGTGCGGGTGCGATAAAACGATTCCCGCGGCAGGCATGGCGCTCGCGCGTCTGAATATCCCCGGCGTTGTCTTGTACGGCGGCACGATCATGCCCGGACATTGGCGCGGCAAGGATTATGCGGTCGGCGCGATCTTTGAAGCGATTGGCGCAGTGGCGGCGGGCAAAATGTCCGAAGCGGACTTGCACGAATTTGAACAGGTCGTGTGCCCCGGACCCGGCGCGTGCGGCGGACAGTACACCGCGAATACGATGGCGACGGTGATGGAAATCATCGGGCTTTCGCCGTTCGGCGCGAACAGCGTCCCCGCCGTGGATCCGCGGAAAAAAGACGTGGCGCGCAATGTCGGTGCGATGGCGTTGGAAACGCTCAAGCGCGACATCAAACCGCGCGACATTCTCACGCGCGCCGCATTCGAAAACGCGATTGCATGCGTGGCGATGACCGGCGGCTCGACGAACGCGGTGCTGCACCTCATCGCGCTCGCGCGCGAAGCGGGCGTGCCGCTCACGATTGACGATTTCGATCCCATCAGCGCGCGTACGCCGTTGTATGCCGACCTCGTGCCGGGTGGACGCTTTACGGCGGTGGAAGTAGACCGCGCCGGTGGCATTCCGGTCATTGCCAAACGTTTGCTCGACGGCGGTTACGTGCAAGGCGACGCGCTCACGGTGACGGGCAACACCTTCGCGCAAGAAGCGAATAACGCGCGTGAAGTCGCGGGGCAGGTAGTGATTCGCCCGCTGAACGATCCGTTAAAGGCGACAGGTGGTCTCGTGATTCTCAAGGGCAATTTGGCTCCCGATGGCGCGGTGGTCAAAGTCGCGGGACACGAGCGCCCGTATCATCGCGGACCCGCGCGCATTTTCAATCGCGAAGAGGACGCGATGGACGCGGTGACACAAGGCAAAATTGAAGCGGGCGACACGGTGGTGATTCGTTACGAAGGACCGCGCGGCGGACCGGGCATGCGTGAAATGTTAGGGGTCACTGCCGCGATTGTGGGCAAGGGCTTGGGCGAATCGGTCGCGTTGATTACGGACGGACGATTCAGCGGGGCGACGCGCGGCTTGATGGTCGGACACATCGCGCCCGAAGCATTCGTCGGCGGACCGATCGCGGCGCTGCAAGAAGGCGATAAGGTGGTGATTGATGTGGACAAGCGCGCGTTGAGTGTGGAATTGGGAGAAAAGGAATTGAGGGAACGATTGGGAAATTGGAGCGCGCCGCCGCCGCGTTACACGCACGGCGTGATGGCACGCTACGCGCTGCTGGTGAGTCAGGCGAATGAAGGGGCGGTGTTGAAACCGTGAAAAATGAAACGGGCGATGAATTGCTCATCGCCCGTTTTTCTTTGCGCGCACATTTCTCTGCGGATCAAACGAAAACTGCTGGCGAAACATGAAAGCGTTTTGCCAACGCGCGGATTTGCCGCACATTCAGTTCCCGCGTGCCGTTCAAGATTTGTGAAACTACCCCCTGCGATCCGATTTCCGACAAATCACTTTGTCGCACGTCATGCTCTTCCATGAAATAACGCAGCATCTCTCTACCGCTTACATTCGGCATCGGATAATGTTCTTGTTCGTACACATGAATCAATGTGCCAAGCGTATCGAGCAAACTATACAAGGGATGCTTTTCGTTCGCGCCGATTTCATCCAAGAGCGCGTCGAGACGTTTCACTGCCGCGTCATATTCGCGTTCGTTACGAATCGAGAGAATGGGCGCGAATGCTGCCCATTGCGCTTGCAAATTTTTCGTTTCGACACTCATTGTTTCCAATCTCCTCGATCATACTCGGCGTGTGTCAGGACTTGTCGCACATACACCTTGCCGCGATTGAAATGAATTGAGGCAATCAAACGATACTTGTTGCCGCCGACATTGAAAACGATCAAATCACCCACTTGGTCCGCAAAAGGGAACACCAGCCGCAATTCGTCGAAACTGCGAAACTCTGTATGCGTTACAATTTTGAACCAGCGCGCAAGCGCAGTTTTGCTGTCTGGATGTTTTTGCCAAAACGTGCGGAGCGCTTTGCGGGAGATAATATGCACGTGGAAATTATATCTCAAGTTGAGATGCAGTGCAATTCATAGCTGGGACGCGCGTTGCTCTACTCCACGTACGGCGGAATAGCGCGGTATGCGCTGCTCGTGAGTCAGGCGAATCGAGGGGCGGTGTTGAAATCACGAACGGAGAAAATTTTTTGTCAAGCAACAAGCGCACCGAAGATTGAAAATCATCGGCAAAAGAAGGAAACAAGATGCCAAAGAAAGTGCGCGCGCCACAGGCATTCTTTGTCCCGCATTTGACCTTCTTTTGCCGTAGTTTTCCAAACTACGATGTGCTGGTCAGTCAGGCGAATGAAGGCGCGGTGTTGAGACCATAATAATTCCAGAAAAGAACCGCCATGTTCTTGCAAACATGGCGGTCTCATTTTTTGTGAATCTGCTGGAGGAGCTTGTCATAGTTCGCATGTGACCCAACCCAGAACCAAATTAGCTCATCGCCCTGAAGGGAACCAACTGCACGATAGTTCAAAGTAATCCGAGCAGAATAAAGTGTTCCTTTGATCTTCTTGAATTGCAGACTGGGATGGTTTGGATTCCATTCTCTTTTTCGGCGGGCGAAACGGGATTGACCAACACATCCCTTAGCCTGAATTTCGCACCTTAACAATCGGATAGAAACAGAGAGCGATAGAGCGCCCCTTCTGTGGTAGAGTATAAAGTATCATCTCGTACACTCTACCGGAGCGCTCTCCATGGACTCTACCACAAAAACGCGCGTGGCGCACGCCCTGCTCTGGCTTTTTTGGTTCGTCGCCCTGCTGGCGTTCGCCTGCTGTGGCGGTCTACCGTTCGACTCTCTGGGGCACGGCCCCAACACTCCAAGCGGAGTCCCGCGGCCCGCGCCTCCCTCCTTGGTCCTGGTCTTGACCCATGACCCGCAACGTGGGCCGCTCTACCCCTGGCAACCGCGTGCCCGCTGGCGCAAGTGGGCGTGGCTTCACTACCAAGCCGCACGGCGCACCTACCGGCGTGCCGTCTGGGCGGCACGCCGCGCGCGCCTCCTCCGGCGTGGCACCTTCACCATGGCGATGATCGTGGACTGGTTGACCCGCGCGCAACTCCGCCGCCAGTTGGGTGCCCTATCCGTCCTCTACACCTTGCTCGAAATTCTGCAGGTGCGTGCCACCATCAACCGCTACTGCCCCAGTGCCGCCGAACTGGACTATGGCACGGTGGCACTGGTTCTGATCCTCAATCGTCTGGTGGCGCCCCGCCCTCTGTACAAAGTCGCGGATTGGTTAGCGCAAACCATACTC
>JACQWQ010000053.1 GCA_016209205.1 Chloroflexota bacterium | reverse complement strand
CTGCCATTGCATGCGACTGGACACATCATTCACTGGCAATGCAATAATTTCCGCGCGGCGACCGGCGTCGGCTCGCGCGGGCGTCAAAATTCCCGGACGAATCGTCGCCATCGCGGGAGCCGTTTTGCTCAAAATCGGCGCGACGATGTTGCCGCCAAACGCGGGCTTGAGTTGCACCAATCGTCCTTGTGCGTCAATGTTCAAACCGATCACATCGCCTGTCAAACCGATGTTCAACCGCGCCGCCACGCGCGGCGCAAGATCGCGTCCGTTCGCCGTCGAGGGCAATAGCACCGCAAAGGGTTTGTGCAATGCAATCGCGTCGGCAAGAATGCGCGTAAACGGTTCCGTCAGATAGCGCGTCAGCGCGGAATGTTCCGCGATGAAAATTTGGTCTGCGCCGTGCGCCGCCAACACCCCGGCAAATTGAGTCGCGTGGTCGGCGATTGCCAACGCGCTGACATGCCCGCCAATTTGATCCGCCAACTGCACCGCGCGGCCCAACAATTCAAACGTGACCGGACGCACGCTGTCTTGAATGATTTCGGCGACCACCCAAATCGCTTTTTCGGAAATGGGACGCACAGCGCCGGGCAAGATCGTTTCGTGGGTCTCCAGTCTCCAGTCTCCAAACAATCCCTCTGCCATCAATTCGTCCACCGTCTCGCGCACTACCTTTTCAATGTCGTCGTCCGCCTGGCGAATCACGCGCTTGCGCGGCGGCTCGATGGACTCGATGGCTTCCACCCATGTCGGCGAACCTTCCAGACCGAATTGTGCTGCGTCGCCCAATTGTGCGGCTTGGAGTATTTCGATGGGCGCAGCTTGGACGCGTTCCATATCTTGCGGGGTCACACGCAGCGGTTTGCACAATCGCTCAGCTGCGGTCATCAATGCGGGCAACTCACCGTGCAAGGTCTCAAAACCATTATCCAACTCGCGCGTCGCCGCAAATGTATTGCCTTCCCAATCCACGCGGGTCACCCCGGTGATTTGGGGAATGTCCAACATTTCCGCAAGCATCGGCGGCGCCTGCGCGGTCTCGGCATCCGTCGCGTATTTGCCGCACAGAATCAATTCAAAGCCAATCTGTCTGATCGCCGCTGCCAACGCGCGCGCGGTCGCCAACGTATCCGCTCCTGCAAATTCGCGCCCGAGCAGATGCACCGCGCGATCTGCCCCCATCGCCAACGCCTCACGCAGCGCGCTGGCGGCTTGCGGGGGGCCCATGGTCATGACGATAACTTGCGCGCCCGTTTGCTGCTTGAGCTGGATCGCGTGCGTCAACGCGCGTTTGTCGAACGGATTGATTTCCGACTCGACACCCTCGCGAATGACGCGCTTGGTCGCAGGATCGAATTTCAGCTGGTCAATGTAGGGAACCTGTTTGATGCAAACGATAATTTTCACGGCTGCCTCACAAAGCTGCAAGAGCCAGATTTCAAAACGGCAGTGCTTGGCCGACATTCATCTGCTGTGCGCGCTCGTACACGAACGAACCCACCGCGACATCTTCCAACGCGATGCCGTTCGATTTGAAAAGAGTGATGGCATCTGCGCGCGTGCGCCCCGTCGCGCGTCCTGCCACCAGGGCTGCCAATTCTTGTACCTGCTGCCAGCCGATAACACCTTCCGATACGGGGATAACCAAATCGCCCGCTTCGATCTGCGCGTCCTCTATCGAGTCCACAAAAATCGCGTCGGCGCGCTTGACGGTTTCACTGTCCACCTCGCGGCGATGTGCCCAATTGCTGCCCGCTGCGTTTACGTGCGCGCCCGGTTTTAACCATTCCCCTTTGAGCACGGGCGCACCCGCAGAGGTAATCGTAACGACAATGTTTGCCTCGCGCGCAGCGTGTTCGGCAGAATCCACCGCCTCTATCGTCACGTTCAAACGCGCGGCCATTTTTTCCGCGAACGCCTTACGACGCGCCGCGTCACGCGAAAAAACGCGAACGTGTCGAATGTCGCGCACCGCGCACAGCGCTTCGAGTTGTGCTTCCGCTTGCCAGCCCGCGCCGAGCAAGCCGACCGATTGCGCATCCTCCCGCGCCAGGTATTTGGTCGCAATGCCCGACGCCGCGCCCGTGCGCATTTGTCCGAGCCGGTCCGCCGCGAGGATGGCGAGATATTCGCCCGAATTGGAATCGAAGAGGTGAAAATAAAAACGCGCGCCGCCGCGAAATCCCGTGTATGCTTTGAAACCGATGTACCCGCGCGCGAGCCAACCGGCGGACATGACGTGCAGGACGCCGTTCGCCGCGCGCACGCGTTGACGCGGGCGATTTTGTGCGCCGCCATTGCCAAAATCACAGAGCGCGTCCTCGACCAAACGCAGCGCGTCGGACATGGTCAAAATCTGTTCAACGTTTTGTTCGGAAAGAAAAATAGGCATGGTGCAATGAATGAATTCGTTACTACGCGTTTTGTGCGGAGAGAAAAATAGGCATCGGGCGGAGACCTGTCAAGTCTTGAAGGGCAGCTCGACGACGCGCGCAGTGACATCATTTAACTTGACTTGGGCGCCCGGTGCGACGTGGCGGCGTACGTATCCCAACGCGATTGCGCCAAACATCGGAGAATGTGTCGCCGAAGTGACGATTCCAACATCGGCGCCTTCCAATTGAATCGCTTGCCCGCGCGTCGGAGGCACATTGCTTTCAATCATCAAACCGCGCAGATGGCGATTCACATGCCCGCGATGCACGATGCGCGCGACGACTTCTTGTCCAACGTAGCAACCCTGGTCTACCCGAATTTGCAGCACGTCAGGTACTTCGAGCGGCAGAGTCGTTTCGTCAAAATCTATACCCCAGCGCGGCAAGCCCGCCTCGATGCGGAGCGTCTCGAGCAGCTCGTTCGGTAGTTCCGGTATCTCCTTCAACCCTGCGTACACGTCGGACTCTGCCGAAAGTGGAACCATAAGATCGTACGCGGGCACACGCGCGCGCGCCATTCGCACGACACGCGCAGCAGTTTCGCCGACATGCCCCCATTCCCAATCGTACAGCTTTTCGGGCGCGCGCGTTTCGAGCAGCCGTTCCACCACACTTGCCGCTTGATTGCCGACCAAGGTAAAGCAGCTCCAACGCGCGCTTGCGTCCGTGAGGGTTACTTTTTCGCGGAGGATATAACGCTTGAGTGTTTCGTACAATGCGTCGCGCGCGGTGGGTTCAACCAACGCGCCGAACGCTTCGCCGTCGCGCAGCAGCACGAAATCCGCGACGAAATGGCCCCGGGCATCCAGCAGCGCGCTGTATGCCCCGCGTCCCGTTTTCATTGGTTCGACATTCGCGGTCACTATTTTGTGCAGCCATTTTGCGGCATCGCGTCCCTCGATGCGCAAAACACCGCGCGGGAGCTTGCCCCAACCCGTTTGCGTTGTGACAATTTCGTAAAGCTGCATGGGTTCAATTCAACCGTTCGATCTGTTCGAGCGCGACGAGCAAATACTCGTGCACTGTCTCTGCATCTGCCGCGTCGGCGTGCGACAACAAGTAGCGTTCAAAATATATTGCGGCTTGCTGATACGCGCCGAGCTGCAGAGACAGCACCCCCATATCGCGAATTTCGTTTCCCGCGCGCGGGTCGAGAATCAGCAGTTTGTCCACAACCTGGTGCGCGCGCCGAATTTCTTGGCGCTGCACGAACAATGCTTTGAGATTGTTCAACATGCGAATCAAGATGTATTTCGCCCCGACCGGTTCCAGCCAAGCCGCTTCGAATTCTGCGTGCGGGTGAAAGGTCTCACGGACGCGCGTTTGCATGGACGCTTGATCCAAAATCTCGCCGCCGTGGAACGGGTCAAAGACGATTTCGCACCCAGCGTCTTGCCACTTTACGCAAAAATGGCCGGGCAGTCCGACGCCCACAAGCGGCAAGCATAGGCGCTGCGCGAGAGCGAGCACAACGACCGATAACGTAATCGGTAGTCCCTTGCGCCGCATCAAAACATCATTCAAATAGCTGTTGCGCGGGTCATAATAGTTTTCGCGGTCGCCGTAAAATTTCAATTCGCGAAAGAGATAGGCGTTCAATGCGGCAATGGCGGCGTGCGGCTCGCGTGGAGTGGGCAAGCGCGGCAAAAGGGCCTGTGCCATCGCATCCAACTGGGCGAGATAGCGCGACACGTCGAGGTCGGGATATTCGTCCGCTGCAAGAATCAATGCCGCTTCGGCAAGATTGATTTCGGCTTCGGGCATCCCGGTCACCCGTTCAAAGTAAAGCCGCCAGGTGTTATAGTTCATGCCAAACAAGTAAATAAGGAAACAGGGAAACAAGTATGTTGTGCGTTTCCCTGTTTCCCTGTTTCCCTGTCTTTTTTTATTACTCCAGTGCCCCCGACACGACTCGAACGTGCGCGCACGGCTCCGGAGGCCGCTGCTCTATCCACTGAGCTACGGGGGCATTTTATGCTAGTCTATTCCAAAAAAAAGATTGGTCAAGTGAAATCAGCAGGCCAAGACCTTCGAGGTTTTTGTCGCGAAATGCCGAATTGACGCGAATGGTTCGAAACCTCGAAGGTCTCTCCCTGACATCAATCAGCAATTTGCCAGTCAAGGTTTGCCCTTGCGAAAAAGAAACGGGAAAAATTCCCGACGCGGCGCAAAGGTTGTCGTAGACCAGTCATAGTTGAAAACATTCGCCCAGTAATGGAACGCGTCAAGAGACTCGACCTGGGTTGCCAGTTCGCGATTCAATTTGTTGGATGTTTCGGAACCGTTGATGCTGCCGAGATGCACGAAACCCCGCGCGTCGTGTTGCAGCAAAACCATCTTGAGATGAATGCCGCGTCCGGTCGGATTGCCGAGGCGACATTGAATGTCGTACAAACCCGACCGAGCGTTGATGTATGCGCACGTCGCCCAATTGCTGCGCGCATCGCCAAAGGAATCATAAAAGGAATCGAGCAAAATACGCACGCGCGCGCCGCGCTTGGCTGCGGCAATGTACGCCTCCAAACGCAAATTCGGATCGCTGACCGAATTGCTGCTGCCCGCGCCCCAATAGGTGTATTCGTACAATTGCTCGACCAGCAGCGTATCTCCCGCGTCCGCTTGCGCGACCATGCCCAACAACGCGTCGCTGGTGCGCAAACAATTTTCGGGGCACTGCACCAGTTCGATGGGCAGCGCGCCGGTCAAAGTCAACGCGTTTGGAAATTGAACGGGATACGTCCTGCCGCCGTCCACATAATTTGGCGCAAAACCGAACGGCGGAAAATCGTTCGTGTTGGTGCCCCAGCGCCGCACATCGGCGTGACGCGTTGGGTCGAAATCGCGTTCCAAAAGCATCTGCGCGGCGACGACGATTTCGGCACTGTCGCTGATGAAATACCCGCCGCGCGTGCCGAGCGTGCCGTTGCTCTTGTCGTCGGCAGGCATCGCATCGTCGCCCATGTTTTCGGAACCGATCAAAACGCGCGTTTGGTCAATCACGATCCATTTGCCGTGTTGATTGTCATAGCGCTTGTGGATGTTGGCTTGCGGTTTAGATGACATGAGCCAACACGGCGCGCCGCGCGCTTCGAATTGTTGACACGCCCATTTACCCTGATCATCTAGCGCGCTGCCATCGAGCAGCACCGAAACCTCGACCCCGGACTCGATGGTCTGTGTGAGCGCATCCACCAAATTCGCATTGTCGAGCGAATAAATTTCTATCGAAATGGTTGACGTTGCGCCGAGAATTTCACTGCGCACACAGTCATACAAATGATCGGGCGCGACGCAGTATTTCACGGTCGCCTGCGCGCTGGATTTCGTGGTCTGGAAAAATTCATCGAGGTCCCAGCCGGGGTACTGCACCTTTTTGCCGAGCACATTGTCCGACGTATCTTGCGCCCAGTCCGCGCGCGTGTCGGTATCGAGCGCGGGCATTCCATCCAGCTCTTGCACTTTGCGATAGAGAATTTGTCCCTCGGCGGACGCACTGCCGAAATCATAGAGCTGCACCGCCGCGCCATTCCAATCGGGCGCGCTCAGCGTCGCGTTGCCGTACACCATCGCGTCAACCACGGCGTCCGCGTCGTTTTTCAAATATACCTGATCGCCCGCGTTCGTCAACGAGGGCGCGCTGCCCGCCATATCCGGCACGCTCGCATCCGAATTGCCGCCGTATTCGTAATCCGGCAAAAAACCAAATTCGCTGAAAAATGTCGCGGCGGACTTGGTCGCCCAGATTTTTTGTCCGGCGTTCAACTGTGCGCCGCTCGGAAATGTGACCGCGCCCTCGCCGTCGCTCAATTTCCAATTGGCAATGGAAACCGGCGACGCGCTCGCGTTTTGCACTTGAATGGCTTCCGACGCTTCGCCGGTTACGAACGGATCGTAATAGACGCCAGAAATGAGCACGGCTGCCGACGGCGTCGCATAAAGCGGCTGCGCCGACTCAATGACCAAAAGGACAACCAATGCGGTAAAGAGGGGGAGTAGATTTCTGTTCATCGCGCCAATCCTGTCAATCCTGTTAATCCTGTCCAAAATCCTGATTTTTTGTGCAAAGATTTTATTGGATCGGCACTAATGATAAGCAAACATGACGCGGACATACCAGAACGACAAGCCCACCCAAATCACATACGCGAGATAAAGCGCGACGATGAAATATGCTCTTATGCCGCGGCGCGCCAACCACGCGCAGCCCAGACCAACGCCGATGCTAAGCGCGGGGAGCACATAGATATTGTAGCGGACATAGATGCCGGCAAATTGCGCGATAGCGACAAACAGCGCGGCGCTCACGAACCACGCGACGAGCGCGCGCTTTAATAGCGCCGGTTGCTCGCGCCACGCGATGACGGTCCCGAGCAGCCCTCCGGCAATGACGGCATTGCTGATCGCCACCGGGACTTTTGCGAAATTCAAAGTGCCCGCCACGCGTAAACCGCCGCTGAATTTTTTCTGGAGCAAGCCGACAAATTCGCTCAACAGCAATGCTGTGAAATCTATATAATAGAGCAAAAAGGTCAGCGTTGCGCCCACAACTACGGCAAGCAACAACGCGCGCGCTTGAGGGCGCGACTCGGCGTCCGGCGACCAAAGCATAAGCACGGCGGCAAAGGTCACCAACAATGTGGTCATCACGATCAGATTGCCAATGTGACTGATGCCCGCCACGACATACAGAAACACGACGACGAGCCAAACGCGGCGGTCGCGCAAATGATCGTATCCGCCCAGCACGACGACGACGAGCGCGAGCAACAGCCACTGGCTGAAAATGTTTGGCAGGTTTCCCGCCGAAAGCATCAGGAACGTGATCGGCGTTACCGTATACACCAGCGCGGCGATCCAGGCGACCCGCGCGCTGCGCGCAAACTTGAACGCGAGGTACGCGATGAAAAATATAGACGTTGTATCAAAAAACACCGACGCAAATTTCAGAATCAAATAGCGCTCCTGAAAGAGCGTATTCAGCGGCGCGAGAAAAACATAATAGCCGGGCGCGAGCGGAATGTCGAGATTGCCAAATTCGGGCGACGAAGTGAGAAAAAAGAGTTCACCCTGCAAAACTCGTTCCCAGCGATGTTGGTGATACAATAGGTCTGAGGAAATGAACTGCGGATAAAAGGCGCCGCCGAGCTTGAGCACGAGCGCGACAAAGAAAACCATCAAGACTGGATTCAAATCCCGACGCGTGATGGCAAGTCCGCCGATGTGGTAAAGGCGCGGGACGAGCGGGGCTGCCAGCGCGACGGACAACGCACTGCCGACGACGATCATTGCAAGGGTTGGCGAAAAGACGGTGAGATAAAAACGCGCCAGCGCCAGCAAGAGCGCGAATGCGAATAGCGCTGCACCCGCGACCATGACAGCCCAACGTTTTTGCACCTGCAATGCGACCAGTAACACATAAAGCGTTAGCACCGCGGCCGTGAGCACAATGAGCTGCATCGGGCCCGGTACGACGAACCGGCGCGGGTCAATCGGATTCGCTGCTTCCCAACGTCCACCGACATTTACCACCGGTTCGATCAGGACATCGCTAATCGCGACTTTCGAGTTTTTTTGAACGGCAATTTTTTTTGCGTTTTGCCCTTCCGCCGGTCGGGCAAAAAAAGTAATGACCCAATTCACGGCGCTCAAGGCGGGACCCGAATCAATGATGTACGTGTCGGTCTGCCACTGCGCGGTTGCGTCGCGGTCGGCAATCTTTTGTGTTTGAATCTCTATCGAGAGTCGGGTAGGTCGCTCGGGTGTGGCGAGACGCGAGCGTATGCTTACACGACGCGGCACACCACCACCCAAACCCGGGAGCACGAGCATGGACAGGGTCCGCGTCAAGCGATAACGTCCTTGTCCCTCTTTTTGGGGCGCTTGGAAATTTACTACATACGGGCGATCCAGGACGCCGCCAATCTGCAAGTGGATGGGCAAAGTGACCTGATACGCCAACGTGAATGTCGCCAGTGAAACAATTCCCAACCAGTATATATTTCGGTCCAACAGAATCGAACTCAGCCACGACTTGATTTTAGCCATACTGATCTTGCCTTTCTTCAACGGAATCAACAATGTCATCAGTCACAGCCCAATCAGCCAAAAATCTACGGAACGTGCTCCAGTTCGGCAAGCGCGAATGCGCGCCGCTGCTGGAACGCGAGCTCTGGTTTCTGATCTTGGCAAGTCTGGCAATCGTCATCGTCGCGTATCAAGCGCCCTTTCGCTTCGAGTTGCCGCTCGCTTCGCCCTTGGGCACGCCGATTGACCTACCATTTGTCCGAGGCTTTTATCTGGGCGAACACGGACAAGATGGAACATATCGTTGGACGCGTGGGCGTGGCGCGCTAACACTCGACGGGATTGGGAGCGGCGTACCGCTGCGTCTTACTTTTCGTGCGTTGGCTTGGCGACCGCCCAACAAAGACGCGGCGCACATCTCTGTCACAATGGACGGGCAAGAGCTCGCGACGTACCCCGGAGCATCCGACTGGAAAGATTATGTCGTCCAAATCCCGGCGGAGCGCAATCCCGACCGACTCAAGCTTACGCTAAACAGCACAACCTTCCGCTCCAAAGTTGATGCGCGCAAACTGGGCATCGCCGTCGGCGGTTTTCAGATAGAGTCTCCGGCTGTCTGGGCGCCAACCATTCCATCGCCCGCGCAAACGCTTCTGGTGACATTAATTGCCGTCGGATTATACGCGGTAGCACGACAATTGCGAATTGGACCGCGTCGCGCCTTTTGGATTGCGCTGGCTTGCCTCCTCCTGCCTGCCGCGTTAATTGCCGTGGCGCGACCCTTTTATACTGCATTCGCGCCGAACATTATTTGGCTGGTCGCGCTGAATTATGCGCTGGCGCTCTGTGCGCCGTTCATTGCCGGTGGGCTATTCAAGCGCGCGGGCGTACAACTCTCACCGCAAGAAGCGCAATGGTTGTGGCTGTTGTTTCTGGTTGGATTCAATCTCCGCTGGATTGCCGAGCTCTATCCAACCGCGAACTTTGGCGATTCGCTATTTCATCTTCACCGGCTCGATGCCGTTGCTGCGGGCGAGATCGTATTTTCCAGTTCTTCCGGTGCCATCGGCTTTGAACAGACCATCCCTTATCCTCCGGGGTTGTACCTTCTTTTGACGCCGTTCACAATGCTACTTCAAAATCACATAGCGCTGCTGGGAACGTTCGTTTCGCTCATTGACTCGCTGGCTGCGTTGTTGATCTATTTGATGGTGCGCAAGGCGACGGACCGCCCGCGCGCAGCTTGGTTGGCGATGGCGCTCGATTTGCTTTTGCCGATCGCGGTGTTGAACTTTGCCTGGGCGATCTATGCCAATCTGTTCGCGCAGGCAGCATTCCTGCTTGCCTTGACGCTGTGGATTTTCCAGTCCCGTCATTCAACCCGTTCTCTAAACATCTTTCTCGGTTTCACCTTTTTTGTGATGTCTTTGTCACATGTCACCGCACCAATGGTCCTGATCGGCCTCTATTACTCTCAATTTATTCCCTCCATCGTAGAGGGAACGTCCAACATCATGACGGCACGCGGCGCACGCGGGGACGTGGGGACGGCACTTGCGACCGTCGGAGGCGGGGTGAAATATCCCAGCGTGGGGCTCGTTCGGGTACAAGTCTATTCCGTGCCGCAGTGGATTGAGGAAGGCGCAAAAGGTTTGGGGCGTGAGGCGTGGGTTTACTTTGCGCTCTGGACCCTCGTCCTTGCGCCGTTTGGGTATTTTCTACTCCAGCGCACGCCGCGCGGGCGTGTATTGGCAACATTGGGCTGGGCAGGTTTGGCGGTTGGCATTTTCTTTGCGCTCGTCGGAGTTATCTTGGATGTCTATGTCCGCTATCCGCTTTTCTTGCTTCCATTTGTGGCAATGGGTTCCGGCGTCGTGCTCGACGCTTTGTTTCGCCGCGGGCGTTTGTGGGCGCTCGCCGCGTGTGGGCTTTTGGCGCTCACAGCAATCAACTCACTGCTCTTGTGGAAGTTCCTTTTGTAGCAGCGAAACCTCTGCTATTCCGCATCTTGTTGCCCGAATCACCCAAAGATCCACGAAGGACACGAAGGACACGAAGGGTTTCTTAGTGCGGCAATCGCTTGCGATTGCCGTGTCCTTCGTGGATCACCCAAAGGTTGGCGACTCTGCGCACTGCCACCGGGAAAAGCAACCCTCCGGTACCCCTCAAAAACCGTGTAACACTCAATGCAACACAAATTTTACAACTATGTGACATAGTTGGGGCTTGAAGCGCAACACCACCTCTGCTACATCAGACGCAAACGACGCACTATTTGGCGCGTCCAACTCACTCGGAGGTCAACGATGTCAACGCGCTTTTGGAAATTCAATTCGCTGTTTGCTTTGCTGCTCGTCTTGGGTATCGCTACGCTCGCGCTGATTGGATGCGGCGGTGGAGCCGCGCCAACGGCATCCCCGCCAACCGCCGCACCTGCGAAACCGCGCAACGCGCCTGCACAACCCTCTGCCGTACCCGCACAGCCCACTGCCGCACCCCAGCCAACTTCGGCGCCCCCTGGCGCGGACAACGGGGACGATGTCGCGTTTGCGCCCAGCAACGCGGCGGCGATTGACCGGAAAATTATAAAGAACGCGCAGGTTGACATGACGGTTGAGGATACGCCGATTGCACTCATGCGCATCACGGGCATTGCGACCGACGTCGGCGGCTATGTCGTCGGCAGCCGCACGTACGGCGACGGCGACCGCACGGGCGCACAGATTTCGATTGCCGTGCCGGTGGATCGTTTTGAAGAGGCGCTCAATCTCGTGCGCCGCGTCGCGCTGCGCATCAATCAGGACATTACCTCGTCGAGCGAAGTGACCGAACAGTACATTGATTTGGAATCACGCTTGCGCAATCTCGAAGCGACGGCGGCGCGCTTGCGCGATTTTTTGAATCGCGCGCAGACGATTACCGAAACGTTGAGCGTGAACACGGAACTGACGCGCGTCGAACAGGAAATCGAGCAAATCAAAGGCAAGTTGAATGCGCTCAGCGCCCGCAGTTCTTTTTCGACCATCACCGCCGATTTGCGCGAACCTCGACCAACGCCTTCGCCGACGCACACGCCAACCATCACCCCTTCGCCAACGCCAACCGAAACACCCACCCCCAATATATGGCGCCCCGGCGAAACGCTCAATTCGGCTGTCACCGTGCAGACGAATCTTTTGCAAGGGCTGGGCACGTTGACGATTTGGGTGCTTGTCGTCCTGCTCCCCTACGTCATCGCCGCGCTCCTTATCGGACTTGGGGTGCGTTGGGTTGTGCGCAAGACGCGCAAGTCATTGCCGTAAAGTGAAAAATGTGACGGGTGACGGGGCATGCGGCACTTCACCCCCCGCACCCCTCACCCCCAGCCCCTTTCCCAAAAGGAGAGGGGGGATGAGTACGGAACGAACGCCGCTTCGTTCCCTCCCGCCGCGCGCGCGTGGAGCAATTCTCGAACATTCAGCGTCTGAATGATAAGGTTACGCGCCGTTTTGCAAAACAAGAAAAAATCTGTCTCTTGCATTGGGGTCAACGAATCGTGCGATTGAGGCGATGGGAATACATCGCATAGCGCAACGAATAAACGAATTTCGCGCGCGGTTCATTCGTTTATTCGTTTTTGATTCGTTGACCCCGTTACAAGTCCAATAGATTCGGAGGAGAACATGATCGCAAGAATTATCGCAAAAACGCCTCTGCACGTGTACGGCTTCGTTTTAGTTTGTTTGGTCTTGCTGCTATTGAGTGCCTGTGGCAGTGCCCCCTCCCCGACCACCGCGCCATTGGCTCCGGGAATGCTCCGTGTGGTCAGTTCTGCATCTGCTCAACCGTCTTCCGTACCCGCCCAGCCCATTCCCGCCCCCACAAGGGCGGCAATGAAAGCCAATCCGTCCAATTCCGCGTCCTCAAATCCCGCCGCAGGTTCTGAAAATCCACCGCCACTTGCGCCCGCCGCCGTGCCCGGACTCGTCGCCGACATTGATCGCAAAATTATCAAGAACGCACAGCTCACGGTGGTCGTCGGCAAGACCGACGCGGCGATTTTCCAAATCACCGGCATCGCCAACGACGTCGGCGGTTATGTGGTCAGCAATCGTCTCTTTTCGGACAACAACCAGCGCGGCGCGACGATTGTGCTGGCGGTGCCCGTGGATCGGTTCGAGGAAAGTTTGAATCGCATTCGGCAGGTGCCGCAAGAAATCGTTCAGGATCACATCACGAGCAGCGATGTCACCGAGCAATACATTGACCTCGAAGCGCGGCTCAAGAATCTGGAAGCCACCGCGACGCGCATTCGCGAACTGTTGACACGCGCGAATACGGTGGACGAGGCGCTCAAGATCAACGTGCAGCTGAGCGAAATCGAATCACAGATCGAACAGATCAAAGGCAAACTGAACGCGCTCAGCGCGCGCACCACCTTTTCGACGATCACGGTGGACATGCGCGAACCGCCGCCCACGCCCACCATCACGCCGACGCCCACCGCAACACCAACCCCGACTCCCGCCGCGTGGCGTCCCGACGAAACCGCCGCCCGCGCGCTGAACACGCAGGGCAATCTCTTGCGCGCGTTAGGCGATACACTCGTTTGGTTCCTGATCGTTGTCGTGCCCTATCTGGTCATCGCCGCGTTGGGCGTGCTCGGAGTGCGTTGGTTAATCACACGTTCGCGCAAACGCAGCGTACCATGAACGAGAGTTGTCACAGTACATCAATGATTCACTGTCATTTCGAGACACCCATCACGCGCGGGCGTGATGTTCAATGACAGAAACTTTTCCAACGCGAATTTACGCGAATCACAACCAATCTTTGTCACGCAGTTCGTGACGACGAATCCAATAGAACCCAAAACATTTTGCGTAGATTCGTGGCGCGGAGTTCGCGCCAATTCGCGTAGATTCGCGTTTTCTGTCCGATAACTCAATTCGCACGCTGGAAGTTTCCTGATAGGATGCTGAGCGGCGGAGGCGAGAAATCTCTTTCGGCAAAACCGAGATTTCTCACTCCACTACGTTCCGTTCGAAATGACAATTGTGCTCTACTGTGTCAGGTCTTTACGGCGGCACAACGCGAACGTTGCGAAATTGGAATTCGTCCCACGTAAAGCCGCTCTGTTGAAACGCGGGCAGCAACTTGCCGTCACGGATCGAGACCGCGTTATAGCCGACACGGAGCGCGTTCGCCGGAATTTTGAATTGCGCCGTCACCCATTTGCTCGTGAAATCCTCGGCGGGCAAAAAGGCAGGCGACAACGGCACATCGTTCACCCAGATACGCGAATCGAAATCATTGACCTGCATCAATTCAATGTACAACGTCCAGTCGCCGCGCCGGCGGACACCCGATACATCCGCGTCGCGCAAATAAAATTCACCTTTCCATTCGACCGACGGGTTGCGCGTTTTATACAATGGGACAAACGGCGCGGGATATTCGCTGTCGCCGAGATGAACAATGCTGTCGCGCGCGAGGATTTGAGATGGAGTGATGGGAAGAGAGGGAGTGATGGAGAGAGGGAGTGATGGAGAGAAAAGAGACAGGAGACTGGAGACTGGAAATTGTTTGTCGAGTTGCTGAATGGCAGCGTACGCGGGCTTGAAAGAACCATCTGCGCGGATTAACGTGTAACCGGTCTGTTCATCGGTCGCGGGCAAATCGCGCACGATGTTCCAAACTGTAAACAATTCCACGAACGGAAATTCCGCGCGCGTTTTTTCAAACGCGCGGGCGAGATATTCCGCTTGTGCGCTTTCCGGTACCACGCGAGTTCCGTAGCCGGGCGGCTGCTCTGTCGGATAACCGAATTCTGTAATCCAGATGTTTTTCCCCGCATCGCCGTTCTCCACCATAATGTAGCGCCAATCGTCAAGGCGCGCGAAATTCAGACCTGCATTGGCGTCACGCGGCGCGTCGGGCGGCAGCGCGAACGCGTAGGGGTGTGCACCCAGCGCGTCAAACGCATCCCGCGCGCCCGCGGCGTACAGGGCGCGCAAATACGCGCGGTCATCTTGGGCGCGGTCGCTGTTTTCATTTGTCGGCGCGAGCGCGGCGGCGATGATGCGCGCGGCGGGATCCATGGCGCGAATTTTTTCAGATGCGGCGCGTAGCAATTCCGCATACGCGCGCGCGTCCGGTTTCTGATTCCCCCATTCGATGGCTAGATTGGGTTCGTTCCAAATCACGTACGCGGCGATTTTGCCGCGATAGCGTTCCGCCACGCGGCGCGCAAATTCCGCATACGCTGGCACGCTGCGCGGCGGCGCGCTCAACGCGCTCGCATCGTCAACCGCCCATGTCGGCGGCTTGTCCAAACGCGCAATGATTTCAAGGTTATAATAGTCCGCCGCGCGCACGAGCCAATCGGCGTATTCCCAATCCCAACGTGCGGGCGACGGCTGGATGTCGTGCCACGCCAAGACCTGAACGAGATGCGTCGCGCCGAGGTGCTGCACTTGACGCAGCATCGCATCGTCGGCGCGAATCGTGTGCACCGCCAACGGGAGCGCGCGCGGGCGCGATGCAGCAAACACCACGAACGCAAGAATTAGCAATACCAGAATCAGGACGCGCGGTAAAAATTTCATCGGCATCAAATTTTGAATATAGTCACTTAACAGTGTGCACCGTCCGCGTTCGGATCGTATTTCTCGGAATCCACCAGTGTACAAAACAGACCCGCGTCCGTTAGCGCGTACAGCACACCGCGCTCTTTATCGAATACAAGCTCGTTCACGCTCCCATTCTCCAGACCCTGTCCGACACGCGTGATTTCAGTAACCGAAGCGTCGGTGCGAAAAAGCCCGTTGTATTTCGTGCCGACATAGAAATTGCCGTTCGCGTCATGCGCCAACGCAGAAACGGATTTCCCTTCCAGCAGCGGACCGCGCCATGTTTTACCCGCATCCGCGCTGAGATACAAACCATCGGTCGCGCCCGCCCAAATGTGATTTGCATCCGCCGGATCAATCCAAAAGGCGAGCGTCGAGATTCCATTCAAGCCGCGCGGCTGCCACTTTTCGCCGCCGTCGTCCGAGTAGAACAATTGGGTGTCGCCGCCCGCGTAGAGAATGTGCGGATTGCTTGGCGCGATGGCAAAAATCTGAAGTTGCGCTTCGACCGGCATGCCCGACCAAATCGTGCGCCACGAATCGCCGCCGTCGGTAGATTTGTAGAGCCGCTCGAATAAAACGCGCGCGAAAACGATTTCGGGATTCGTCGGATCAACGGCGAGTTGGGCGACGCGCGTTTTGCCGCCGAGTTCGCCAGTTGCCGCGTTCCACGTCTCGCCGCCATCGTCGCTGACAAAAACGCCTTTGCCGTCCGTTCCCGCGTAGATGCGCTTGGCAGAGCTCGGCGCCAAGGCAACTGCCGAAACCGGCGCGATCAGTGTTTCAGTACCGACACGCTTAAACGCGTGTGTTCGATGATACAACCCGTCATCGGTTGCAACCCACAGCGAATCAGGGTGCAATTCAAAATCGCGAATCGCGGGAGAACCCATCGCGCCCTGATCGGCGCGGAGCGGTTGCCAATCATCGAGAGACTCGCTTGCCATCAGTGCTCGATCCGCAGTCCCCGCGTAAATATTCTTGTCCTGATGACGGAGCGTCAATACAGCGCGTCCCGGTGGAAATGGACGCGGGCTGTCCACCGATTTGGCTTGATCCCAACTCATTCCATCATCGCGGCTCACCCACAAGCCATCACCCGCCGTTCCCGCCAAAAGGTGCGAATCGCCGTTCGATGAAGAATAGGAAAGCAGCGCGTAAACGATTTGTTTTTCGATTCCGCCACCCAACGCGTCCCACGTCAAACCCGCGTCGCGTGATCGGTACAAGCCGCCGCGCGGTCCGACGAAAATTGTTTTCGCCTCGCGCGGGTCGCGCGCCAAGAGCGGCGCGTACGCGTTTTCAAAACGCGCCACGTGGTCCCAAGCCGTTCCGCGATTGCGTGTCACGAAAACGCCGTGTCCAGCCGTACCTGCAAAAAAAGTTTGCGCGTCGAGCGGCAGAATGCTAAACAAAGCTTCATCGTCAAGCCCCGGCAAACGCGACCAAATTTTCCCATCGTCGTCGCTCGTCCAAATCCCGCGGCCGTCCGTCGCCGCGAAAATTTCGCCCGTTTCGCTGCTCGCCAGCGCATTCACCGCAACTTCAGGCACCGGATCCGTACGCTCCCAATAATTCGCATCCCACGCGCGGCGATACAGTCCCGCGGCGGTCCCGGCAAAGAGTTCGCGTTCGCGCGCGAGCAAAGCCAAGACCGGTGCGGCGGGCAAACCCGTGCGGTCTGGCTGCCAACCAGCATGAACGTCGCGCGTCGAGTACACACCGACTGGATCGTAGGTTCCTGCAAAAATTATTTCGGGAGCGCGCGGGTGTACGGCTAACGATGTGACGGGCATGTGCGTTGGCAGTTGAGCGTTCAAGGAAATCCATTTTTGCGTGTTGCTCGTCACCGGATTGGCCTGGCAGGCGACAAGTACAATAAAAAATAGAACGGGCACGAGTCGTCGCATGAACTCGATTGTAAAGCGATGTCTTGGCGTGTCAATTAAAGAACAAGTCCGCGAAAACCTATGGGGGCTTGCGTCGTTGACAAGGATGCAAATGCGATTAAGCTGTGCGCCGCCACAAGTCAGGAGAAAGAATGCTCAATCAACCCACGTGTTATCTTTCGCCCAAGTGCGAAGCGCGCGCGATTTCGCACATGCAGTACGGTGTTTTTGCGCGCGAGCCAATTGCCAAGGATGAACGCATCGCCGTGTGGGGCGGCGAAGTGGTCACGCGCGAAAATTTTCAAGCCCTGCCCGACCGCTTGCGCCGCTTGAGCGTGCAGATTGAAGAAGATTTGTTTTTGGTCGCGCTCAACGAGGGCCCCGCCGATTACGTCAATCATTCGTGCAATCCGAACGCGGGAATGAACGGACAAATTATCGTCGTGGCGATGCGCGACATTGCGCCGGGCGAACAGGTTTGTTTTGATTATGCCATGACGGACGGCAGCGATTACGACGAATTCGAATGTTCGTGCGGCGCGCCGAATTGTCGTCGTCAAATCACCGGACGCGATTGGCGCGATCCCGAATTGTGGGAACGCTACGCGGGATATTTTTCGCCGTACCTCGCGCGCCGAATCGAAAAATTGAAACGCGGCGAAAACGTATAAAACCAGTACCACGACAACAATGATTATTCCATTTGCTTCTATCATATTTGGACTCACGTCCGCGCTCGTGTGGGGCGCGGGCGATTTTTTCGGCGGCTTGGGTTCACGACGCGCGTCGGTGTTGGGTGTCCTGCTCGTCGCAGAAAGCAGCGGGCTTGTGCTCTTGATCGCGTGCGCGTGGCTCTGGCGCGAACCGCTCCCCGCGCTTCCGGAAATCGCTTCAGGCGTCGCGGCAGGGATTGCCGGAACGCTCGGCTTGGGCGCGTTGTATGTAGGACTGGCGCGCAGTCGCGCCAGCATCGTCGCGCCCGTCTCTGCCGTCGTCGGCGCGCTGCTGCCCGCGATATACAGCGCCCTCACCGTTGGCTTGCCCGAACCGCTGCAACAAATCGGTTTCATCCTTGGCATCGGCGCGATCATTCTGGTCAGTTATTCGAATCAAGGCGTAGGTGAAATGCGCGCGTTGGGCATGGCAATCCTCGCGGGTGTGGGCTTTGGTGCATTTTTCATTCTGATCCATCAGAGCGGACAGGACACCACTTTTTTTCCGCTAGTGTTTGCGCGCGGCATTTCGATTCCGCTCCTATTGATTGCAATCTTTGTACTCAAGCCGCGCATGCCCTCCGGCACGGTCTTGCCTATCGTCATCGCGTCGGGACTGTTTGACGTTGGCGGCAACGTATTTTTCTTGCTGGCGAGCCAAGTGGGTCGGCTCGACGTCGCTACCATTCTGGCTTCGCTTTATCCAGCGTCCACCGTGATCCTCTCGCGCATTATTTTGCACGAGCGCACTACGCGGTTACAGCAGTCCGGTATCCTCGTCGCGCTGGCTGCGATTGTTCTCATTGCCGCGTAGAAAAAAACCGCAGAACGAAATTCCAGTTTCCTTCGTCTTGTATGTATCAAATTCAAGGAGAAGGAAATGAAGGCAACTTTGATTGGATTGTTTTTGCTCCTGCTGTTCGTCAGCGCGGCGTGTACAAGTACATCCGCGCAGCCGACGCCGCAGGCGACGGTCGCGCCCACACGCGCGGCAGCACGCCCACGCGCGGCGACACCAAGCGCGCCCACGCGCGCGACGCGACCGACAAACGCGCCCGCGCCCACACGCGCGCTCGGCGAGCTCAAAACCTATCGCGACGAATTCGCCGGATTTGAATTGGATTACCCGGCGGCGTGGAACATGACGCCCATTGCCGATGAAGCCAAGCAGAACGCGGTCATTTATGCGGTGACATTTTACTCGTGGCAGCCCGGTGCAGGGGGAGGGGAAGGCGTACCGTCAGGCGGCACAAAAATGGATGTGGTCGTGGAATCCAGCGGCGCGCAATCTCCGCACGACGCGCTCGCCAAACGCAAACAACAGTTTGCCGACGCGGGCTTGGCACAAAAAGTTTTGGACGAGCAAACGTGGACGCTGCCCAACGGAATTCAAGCGACACGTATGCACGTTTCTGGCACAATGGGTGAATCAGTCGAAGTGGTTACTGCGCTGCACGGCAAAACGTTGATCCTCGGCGGAGTTGGCGATTTCGAACTCGTGGATGCAATCGCGCGGACGCTGCGCCCGCTTCCCGCTTCTACAGCGGATGCAACCGCAAAGCGTTATTACAATGCCGAAGGAAAATTTTCACTGCAATTGCCGGACGAGTGGACCGCGGCGGGTCCAATGAAAATGGAAAATGATCCGCAGCGCCCGTTCAACCAGTACGTCTTGGGCACAAACCCGGGGGATGACGGCGGACCGGACGCGAGCCGCATTGTGATTGCTGACGCGCAGCAGTGGACGCCGGAACAATTCGCGCAATCCCAATGCAGTGTCTGTCCCGCGCACCCGTTTGAGAAAATTACGCTCGGCGGCAAGCCCGCGCAGAAAACTCAAGTCGGCGGCGGCAGTGTGTCCTTTTTGATGACGTGGTATTTTGTCGAGCACAACGACAAACTCATCGCGTTCGCAATTCACGACCGCGAAACACTTGCGCCGCTGGAGAATGTCATCACGAGCATTCAGTTTCAATAAACACAGGAAACAAAAATGGTCGCCTGATTCGTCAGGCGACCATTTTGTGTTTCTGCTCTGGTAACTACCTCGACAATGTTAAATTCGCCCCATTGTCATTGCGAGCAGAGCGAAGCAATCTCCTCCCCCAGGGGATTGCTTCGCAAAAACGGCTCGCAATGACACTTGACATAAGAATTTAACATTGTCGAGCTACTCAGCCCCTGTCATTGCGAGCCGTTTTTGCTCACGCGGAGTTCGCGTGCGAAATCTCGGTGTTTCCCAGTCGGGATTTCTCGTCGCAAAAACCGCTGCACAGAAACTTCCATCTGTCATTCTGAAGGGACATGCGATGTATGCCCATCGCCAGAATCTCTACGCCAAACCAGAGATGCTTCGTCCCTCAGCATGACAGTTTCTGCGGGTCACGCAGCTCGCGTGGGCTGGACATCTCGAAATGACAGCTGATTAGTTACCTGCTCTGTAAAGTTTAGCGCGAGGCATATTTGCTCGGTTTTTGTGAGCGCTGCTGTTCAACATAGCGGCGAATCGCTTCGGCATCCGGTTGATTGAACATGGAGGCATTCGGGTCAATGCCGTCGAGACGCCGACGCGGCAGTTTTTGATTCACCGCGCGCTCGATCTTTTTCACCATCGCTTCATCCAACGGCGTAACCAGCGTGTACGCGCTGCCCGTTGCTTGCATGCGTCCCGTGCGCCCGATGCGATGCACGTAATCTTCGGCTTGCATCGGCACATCGTAATTGACGACGTGCGAAATGCCTTCGACGTCAATGCCGCGCGCGGCAATGTCGGTGGCGACCAACACGCGCGCTTTGCCTTGCCGGAACGCGTCGAGCGCCGCGACGCGTTGCCCCTGCGAACGATTGCCGTGAATCACATCCGCGCGAATGTTGGCGCGTTTGAGATGCTTGACGATTTTGTCCGCGCGATGTTTGGTGCGCGCAAAGACCAACACGCTTTCCATTTCTTGATCGGCGAGCAATTTTTGTAACGCCTCCGTTTTTTGGTGTTCGGGTACCGTGAACAAAGTTTGTTCAATGGCCGGCGGCGTCGCGGTCGTTTCGACGGCAATGCGCGTGGGCTTGTATGTCACTTCGGACGCAAGCGACAAAATCGAAGGCACAAGCGTTGCGGAAAACAACAGCGTCTGTCGTTCGCGCGGTAGTTCGCGCACGATGCGTCGAATGGCGGGCAAAAATCCCACATCCAACATGCGGTCGGCTTCGTCCAACACCAAGATTTGCAAATCTTTGAAGGAAACATGACCGCGCTGAATATGGTCTTGCAAACGTCCCGGCGTTGCGATGATAATGTCCGTGCGCCGTTTGAGCGCTTGCTCTTGATTGACCATACCAACCCCACCATAAATGGGCGCGACGCGCAAATCCGTGTGTTTGCACAATGCTTCCGCTTGCTCGTTGACTTGGAGCGCAAGTTCGCGCGTGGGCACAAGCACCAAAACGCGGAGCGCATGCGGCGCAATTTGCGCGGGCGCATTTTGCGCGAGCAATTTTTGAATGGCGGGAAGGAGGTACGCGGCGGTTTTGCCCGTGCCGGTTTCTGCCGAACCTAAAATGTCTTGACCCGTCAAGGCAACCGGAATGGTTGCCGACTGAATCGGCGTCGGTTGTTCAAAACCGAGCAGCGCGACGCTTTTTCCCAAGCGCGCATCAAGACCAAATGTATTGAAACTCATAATCTCCATACAGTCACGAATGATCGAAGGGCAACCGATGCGCCGTACAAGCGCGATCCCAGTTCACACCAATCAGCCGAAACTATTTTGTTGCGGTTTGATTTGCCGATGTGAACTACCGCAGGAACACAGACGGGTCAGGAGGGAAAAGTAAGGGAGCCACTACAACGGGCTCACTCGACCGAGGAATAGCTCTATCAACACAAAATACCGCGTTGGCAAAAAAACGCCGCGCATGTTTCAGACATGTGCGGTGAGGATTTTTCACATTACTTGTCTCTAACGCTGGTTAGTGTAGCATAGAGTCGGGATATTACCTAATCGCGAAGTGTGCTATTATTCGCAACAAATACAATGGATCATAAGATTTATCATGTCGCGGCATTCAAAATCGTCGGTCCCTATACGTTGCGTGTCCAATTCGATGACCGCACAGAACAAACCATCAATTTTTGGGATGCTTTGTGGGGCGAACTTTACGCGCCGTTGCGCGATCCGTCAGTGTTCAATCAAGTCCGCATCAATCCAGAAACTCATACGCTAGAATGGCCCAATGGCGCGGACTTTGACCCCGAAACGCTGCACGATTGGGATGAGGTGGGAGCGGCGATGAGTGAACCGATTGAAACGCAAGCACAAGTTTGAAATAAAGGTTAGGCATGTCGCTGTCACTAACGATATATTGACCGTTGACCTTGAAGACGGACGCACAATTTCTGTGCCCATCGGCTGGTATCCGCGCCTTGCACACGGCACGCCAAAGGAACGCGCGAATTGGGAAATCAGCGGCGCGGGCTATGGCATTCATTGGGGTGATTTGGATGAAGGTTTAGGTGTCGAAGGATTGTTGCTGGGGAAAAAATCGAATGAAAGTGCGGAATCGTTCGCGCGATGGTTGGAGCGGAGAAAAGCGGTCAGCGGATGAGGAAAGCAGATAAACGGATAAGAACGCGCGCATCCGCACCGTTATTTTTCTTTTCACATTGTGCTTTTATTGCGAGGTTCCATGCTCATTTATCTCGACACGAATGTTTATCAGCGCCCCTTTAACGACCAAACACAATCTCGCATTCGTCGCGAGGCGCTCGCATTTATTGAAATTCTCGCCGCCGTTGAATCAAAGCAAACTGAATTGCTTGGCTCGGAAATTCTTGAATTCGAGATTGAGCAAATTCCAGAAAAAGAACTCCGTGCGCGTGTTAAAAGCTATCTGAAATTATGCGCCCAGATTCTTCATGCCACCGAACAACAGTTGAAAATCGCGCAGCAGTTGGAAAATGAATGTGGTTTCAAAGGGCGCGATGCGTTACACATTGCAGCGGCTTGCGCCGGCAAAGCATCCTACTTTGTCACATGCGACGAGCGGATAGTGCGCCATCTCGCATGTGGTCGGGATGTTACACGTGAAAACGGTTTTGCGGTAGAGCTCATGCGCCCAGAGCAATTCATAGCACGGCTCAAGACTGACAAGGAGAAATAAAATGACTATCCACACACAAGCACTTGCTACACGCCGCGTCACAACAAAGGCAAACTCGGCGCTCGCGGCGCGCGGGTGGGATGCTTTGGTAGAAAAAATGGGATACGCGGATGCGACACGCTTTATAATGCTGATTGATAAAGGGTCCGGCGATGCGGTCAAGTTCTTTGGCAATGTGTGGGGCAATGCGAGCGCGCAAGATATCTATAAAAAGATGCTGACACGGCGTGCGAAAAGAAAGAAGGGTGGCGGATAAGGGCGCGCGTATCCGTTTATCCGTTTTCCCATCCGTTGGCAACTCCCCTCATCACAAATTGAAAGCGCCGAATCGTTTGCGCGGCGGCTATTCTCTTCCAGAAATTAGTTAATCGCAAAAGGAAACCACAATGAAAAAGCACGAATTCCTACAAAAGATCGGCGTGACTAAAGAGCCACAAGCGATGAGTAATTCACTAACATCAGCAGTTCAACACAATCCGACATACACCAGGAATCTGGGCACTCGTGATCGAGAAAGAATCCGTGCAAGGTGGGCTAGTCTTATTCGCAATGTCTCGCCACAATATAATTCGCATGTAAACGATGCTGTACATGTCCAAAACATTTCAAGCATCTGTGATGTTTTGACCTCAGAGTTCAGTCCATTTTTGCGCGGGCAGCGATTTCGTTTTGGGACATCACAAAAAGCTCTTAACCTATATCTTAAATTCTTCTGGTGTCTTGACGAAATCAAAACACCCCCGCCACATTGCCCTGTGGACCGAACCGTTCTCACCAAGGCGGGGATAGTTGGCAATTGGACACAGCTGGATTCAGTCGAGCTCTATATGCAATGGATTAGCAAACTAAGAGCATACGCAAGCAAGAATGGGTATACGGTATTGCAAGAGTGGGAACTTGCCATCTGGGATGGGTGATGATTCAGGAAGTTTGATGATGAATTGAAAAATGCGATTTTGGTTTTAGGTCGCCTTTTTCATCCCCCATTTCCCTTTATGGTATAATCCCCCCAATGTTAAGCAAACGCGCGTCAACGAATGCCTCGCGCGCTTGACTCCTTCGTCATGAAAGGGGCAACCAGTTTGCCTTATGAATGAGTATAAATCGGATAGGATACGCAATGTTGCGTTGATTGGACATTCCAGTTCCGGCAAGACCTCGCTCGCCGAAGCGCTCCTCTTTAACACGGGCGCCACGACCCGTCTCGGCAAAGTTGACGACGCCAATACCGTCTCGGATTTCGACCCCGAAGAACAGCGCCGCAAAATTTCCATCAGCACGTCCGTCGTTCCCTGCGAATGGAACGGCTATAAAATCAATATCATTGACACGCCCGGCTACATTGATTTCGTCGGCGAAGTCAAGGGTGCGCTGCGCGTTGCCGACGTCGCGGTGATTCTGGTGGACGCGGTCGCGGGCATCGAAGTCGGCACCGAACTCGTGTGGCAGTACTGCGAAGAATTGAATTTGCCGCGCGTCATTTACATCAACAAGATGGACCGCGAAAACGCGGATTTTGACCGCGTGCTCGATCAATTGCGCGAACATTACGGCAAAAGCATCGCCGCGCTCCAAGTGCCGATTGGCAAAGAAGCGGCGTTCCAAGGCGAAGTCAACGTCGTGAGTCGCAAAGCATTTCTTGTTTCGCGTGGCGAAACGAGCAAAAGCGAAGGCGAAATTCCTGCCGACCTCAAAGAGGCCGTCGAAGCGCGGCGCGCGCAGCTCGTCGAAATCGCCGCCGAAACCAACGACGCGCTGATTGAAAAATATTTCGAGACCGGCGAATTGACCGAAGAAGAAATTCGCACCGGGCTGGAGCACGGCGTCGCGGGCGGCGCCCTCGTGCCCGTCTTGTGCGGCTCGGCCGGACAAAACATCGGCGTGGATTATTTGCTAAAATTTTTCGTGGACTATACCCCGTCGCCAGTCGAAATGCCCGCGCAAGTGGCAAAGAATCTCGCAACCAACAAAGAAGAAAAACTCCCCGACAGCGATGCGGGTCCACTCGCCGCGTTCGTCTGGAAAACTCAAGCCGATCCGTACGTCGGCAAGCTCACGTATTTCCGCGTCTACAGCGGCGCGATGCAGTCCGATTCGCGTGTCAACAATAGTCGCACCGGCAACGAAGAACGCATCGGGCAGTTGTACGTTCTGCGCGGCAAAGAACAATTACCGATCAAGCACATTTACGCGGGCGATCTTGGCGCAGTCGCGAAACTGGGAGACACGTCCACGAACGATACCTTGTACGACAAGGGGCATCCGCTCGAACTGAACAAGATTGTGTATCCGAACCCGGTGTACTCGGTTGCCCTCACGCCCAAAACCAAAACCGATTTGGACAAGATGAGCGGCGCGCTGCAAAAACTCGTGGACGAAGACCCGACGCTGCGCGTGTATCGCGAACCCGATACCGGCGAAAGCATCATGGCGGGCATGGGCGATTCGCACGTCAGCGTTGCGGTGCAGCGCCTGAAACAAAAATTCGGCGTCGAACTCTTGGCGAGCGAGCCGAAAATTCCGTACAAAGAAACCATCACCAAAAAAACCGAAGTCCAAGGGCGGCACAAAAAGCAAACCGGCGGACGCGGGCAATTCGGCGATACGTGGGTGCGTTTCGAGCCGCTGCCGCGCGGGACCGGTTTTGAATTTGCCGAAGAAGTGTTTGGCGGCTCGGTGCCCAATCAATACATTCCCGCCGTCGAAAAAGGCATGCGCGAAATTATCCGGCGCGGCGTCCTGGCTGGTTATCCCACCACCGATTTTCGCGCGGTGCTGTACGACGGTTCGTATCATCCCGTGGACTCGAGCGAAATGGCGTTCAAGCTTGCGGCGCACAAAGCATTCAAGCAAGGCATTCCGCAATCCGGCCCCGTGTTACTCGAGCCCGTGATGAATATGGAAATCACCGTTCCCGAAAACTTTATGGGCGACATTATCGGCGACCTGAATACGAAACGCGCGCGCGTGCAAGGCATGGATCAAAAGGGCGCGTGGTCGGTCATCACCGCGCAAGCGCCGCTCGCCGAAATCAATCGGTATGCCACCGATTTGCGTTCGATGACACAAGGGCGCGGATACTTTACAATGGATTTTAGTCATTACGACATTGTGCCGTCGCACATTGCCAGTGTGATTATCGAAAAAGCGCGCAAGGAACGCGCAGGTCAAGAGGAAGAAGAAGAAGAATAAAGGTTGTGTTGGAGTGATAATTCACTGCGCGGCAGCGAATTATCACTCCAACTCGCACCGCATGAAAAGCAATATCATCGCGCTCGTTCTTGCGAGCGCGTTTATTTTACTCGCCGCCTGTGACGGTCAAGCCACAACGCCGCCCCCCCCCTCACCCCCCCCTCTCACTGCAACACCGCCCACCGCCGCTACGGTCTCGTCAAATTTGCCCGCCGCGCCCGCATCCGGCATTTGCAAGCAAGGCGTCGCGCCGGCGTTTCTCAAGCGTTTGGTGCTGACCACGAACACCCAAGGCGCCAATTACACGCCCGTGGATGAGGTGGAATCCTACGCGTCCGATCAGGCAACCTTTCACGCCGTCGTCGCGCTCGAAAACGCGCCGCCAGATGCAAAACTGCGCGCAGCGTGGTATCTGGTCAACGCCGCAGGTTATACACCCAACAGTAAAATTACCGAGACCGCGTTGAGCATAAACACCATCGGAACGCGGAATATTGACTTTACCTTGAAACCGGACGCGAACAGTTGGCCTCCCGGAACGTACTGCGTACAAGTGTATGTCAACGAAACGCTCGCGGTCTCGAAAACTTTTACGGTCACGCGCGTCAGCACCCCGTCGAACGCGACGCTTGCAGTGCTCAAACAAGTTGTGCTCGCACAAGATACCAATCCCAATACCTTCGAGCCAGTCAATGCCACGACAACCTTTGCCAAAAGCGCGCCGTTCATTCACGTGGCAATTCAAATAGATCAAGCGCCTGCGAACACGGTGTTTCGCGCGCGGTGGTTTCCGCCAAATCAAGACCCGCTCGAAAACGAACTCGTAAGCGACGGCACGCGTTGGCTCGATTTTCGATTAACCCCCGCGCCGGATGGTTTTCCCACAGGAGCATACAAAGTAGAGATTTATGTGAACGATCAATTGGCAGATACAAAGAGCTTTACCGTACAATAAAAGAGGCAGGTCAATGTTTGCCCTGCCCTTGCCCCCTCCTTTCTCTGCAATGTCTCACGCTCCCACTACAACAAGGCATTCCACGCCGCACGCGAATCGAGTGTGGTTCTACTATACACTGGTCCTCGCCGTCCCACTTGCGCTATATCTTGCCGTCGCGTTTTACTGGCACGCGAACGATATGTATCCGCTGATTGGCGACGAGCCACATATTCTGTTGATTGCCGATTCCATCGTCCGAGACCATGACGTTAACTTGATCAATAACTATGCGGAGGAAACACCAGTTTCTATGGCAATGGGCGTACGCTTGGATCCGAACGACAAAGGACATTTGATTGACGGAATCAGTATCAGCGGCATCGGTCTGCCGCTGCTGCTGGGGATTCCTTATGCGTTGGGAGGAGTATTCGGCGCCAAGTTGTTCCACGAAGGACACGAAGGGCACCAAGATTCTTCGTGTGCTTTGTGTCCTTCGTGGATCATTCGGTTGGCGGACATGCTGAACGCACGTCGCCAACCTCTGTATGTTCCTCGTCTTGTTCATTGGTTTGTCCTTGTCGCTGCTTACATTTACGATTCTCAAGCGCGTGGTTGCTGCGCCAGGGTGGGCGGCATTGGCGACCCTTGCGTTTGTTTGCGCGCTGCCTTTTCTGGCGGGAAGCAATCAGGTGTATTCGGATTTGGTCGCGGGGATTTTCATCCTGCATGCGACCAGTCTTCTAGTCAATGCGTTGCAAGACAAATCGCTCTCGACCATGCAGCGATGGATTTTGAGCAGCGAGCTAGCATTCTTGCCCTGGCTTTACTATCGCTACCTTCCGCCTACCCTTGTTCTTTTACTCGCGTTGGTGTGGATTATGTACATGTTTCGACGCGTAGGAGAGTCAACGTGGATGCAGTTTTTGCCCCTTGTGATTGTAGGATGTTCCTTTACCGCTCTGGGAGTGTACAACTATAGCGCGTTTCATAATGTTCTGGGGATGTTTCGCGGAAATACGGTTGAATATGATGTCTCGAAGATTGCAATGATTTTTCTCGGCTTGCATCTGGACAGTTTTCAGGGCATGTTTTTGCAGCAGCCGTTGTTGTGGCTTGCGCTTTTGGGCATTGTACCCTTTGCGTTCGCGAATGGGCGTGCGGCGGCGCTGGTCGGATTGGGTAAGGTGGACCCCTTACGTGAGCTTCAACTTGGAGAGGTTACGTGAGCTTCAACTTGGAGAGGTTTCGACTTGCAATAAGCGAAGCGAAAAAATCGCGAATAAAGAATCTCGGTGCAGAAGAATTATGCAGAGATTTTTT
>JACQWQ010000271.1 GCA_016209205.1 Chloroflexota bacterium | reverse complement strand
TGGCGCAGCGTGCTCACCGTCACCTCAACGAGGTGTTGATTTCGACGCGGGCTTGCGCTGTGTGAATTTGCTCGATTACGGTGTCCGGCGTCAAATCCGAGTGTTCATCGCGTGGCTCCCTGACACGCGCCACTCAAGGAATAAACGTGGTCATGGGCGAGCCAGGATGCTTATTCGCTGGTAAGGGAGCTACTAGATTGGCGCTGGGCTTTGGGTAGGACCAAGCAAGCGGATTGGAGGATCAGCCAGCGAGTGTGATTGACCAGCACACTTGTTCAAGTATGGGATGCCGCCGCACGGCGGTTTCGCAATTGGGCTGGAGCGCTTGATGGTGCGTTTGGTTGGCGCGGAAAATATCCGCGAGACGCCGCTCTTTCCGCGCGACGGGAATCGGCTCACACCATGAGGAGAATGGACAGCGAGCTGACTTTGCAAAAGCCCTGACCATGTCTGCGGGTGTGCGTCAAAATTTTGGGTGGTGGCACCTAGCGATTAGAAATCGCGGCAACGACTACACAAAGTCGCTCTACAGCGACTGGCATCCAAAAACATGACGCACACCCCATGCCTGCCTGGGCATTGACGGCGACAAGATTAGAAATTATACTCTCATCGACGGAGGTGAGCTCAGGTGCTCACCCTTTCATCTTCCCGGATGAGCTCTAGTCAGCGTACTCTTCCAACGCAAGTGACACCGCACCGCGATGCAAACAGCGAACGGAACGACTTGGACTATGTCACTTTCCCATTGGGCGATTGTAAATCGTTGCGAACAAAGTTCGCGAGCAACGCATGGCGAAATCGGCTTACGCCGATTGGAATTGGGCTTGTTTTCCAGCGGTTTTAGTCTGCGTAGGCAGACTTGGTTATGGGTTGCTGCGGTTTCCAACCGCTTGAAGGTTAAACTAACAAATAGTACTAGCAACGCGCAGAAAGGAAACGACAATGCCCGAAATACAACAACCCGAGCCCACTGTTCCCCAAATCACCACGTCAAATACGAAACAGGAAATGCTGGCGGCTTATAAAGAGGTTGTCAAGCAGTTGAAGGAAAAACGTGAAACCGAGTTAAAGCCGCAAGCAAGGTCCGAGGAAAAGCAAAAGCAAGAGGCTGTTCAAGTGGCTGATTCGTTGTCAACCGAGGGTATCGCACGCGAAGTGGGCAACCTGAGGTCAGAAATCAGCAAAGTGCTGATCGAGCTCTCCGACCGAATGGAAGAGGAAATCGGGAAATACCTTCGCCTTAAAAGGGCAGTGGAAGCCAGAGAGAAAGAGCTGAAAGAGCTCTCCGAAATCGAGAAGGAAGCTTTGTCGCTCGCGGCGCTGTTGGAGGCGCAAAAGGAAAGACGTGAGCGATTCGACAGCGAAATGTCCGAGAAGAAGCAATCCCTCGAAGCCGAGATCGCGTCGACCCGCGTCGCTTGGAAGGAAGAACAAAAAGCGCATGAGGCAGACGTACAGGCGCGGGAGGCGGTGGAGAAAAAGAAACGCGAGCGCGAGGCGGAAGAGTACACGTATGCCTTTGAGCGGCAGAAACGATTGGCGCAGGAGCAATTCGAATATGAAAAGGCAAGGATGGAGCGCGAGAACCAGCTGCGCCGGCAGGAACTGGAAAAGGACTTGACAGCACGTGAACAAGCATTAATTGCGAAAGAAAGCGAGCTGAGCCAACTCCGCGAAAGAGTAGCCGGCTCCGCAGCGGAACTGGCTGCTGCGGTAGAGAAGGCGGTCAAGGAAGCTACGGAGCGTCTGACCCGCGAGTCAGAGGGGCGGGAAGCGCTCCTGCGCAAGGAGTTCGAAGGCGAGCAAAAAGTGCTCCAGTCGCGAATCGAGTCTCTGCAGCAAACTGTAAAAGAACAACAACAACAGATCGTGCGCCTCTCCGGACAGATCGAGAAATCCTATGGGCAAGTCCAGGAGATTGCGGTCAAAGCCATCGAAGGTACGGGAGGTGCACGGCTGAGCGCAGCATCGCCGCTACCGCCGATGGAAAGGTAGCAAAATACCATATGAAAAAAACTCCTCGCCGCGCGGCGGGGAGTTTTTTTACCCTTTCGGATGTTCGGTCCTCGAGAACCAATTGCCGCAGCCGTCTTGAAACAATGCTTCGATGCCGTAAAATTCTTGGGTCGGTGGTTTGGTGAACTGGATGCCTTTCGCTTTCAATTCTTCGTACGTTTTCTGCGCGTTGTCAGTTTCCCACACACCGCCGCCCATCGCATTCGCGTCGAGCAGCGCGCGTACATGTTTGCCCAACTCTGGCTCGAACATCGGCGGATTCGGCTCGGCAAGGACGATTTCGATATCCGGCTGCGCCGGGGGCGCAACGGTGAGCCAACGAAACCCATTGTCCATTTTCATGTCCGTCTTGACGTGGAAACCGAGTTTGTTGACGTACACGTCGTACGCTTTGTCTTGATCGCGTACGTACAAGGTCGCGTGTGAAAGCTTGGTAATCATTTTTCCCTTTCCTTTCCGGTTTGGTATTGCGCCCCTACTGCAGCACAATTGTTCGCCTCGCGCTTTTCGAAAATTGCGCGCCCGCCTGTCAACTCAACAACCGCGCAATTTTCGAGAAATCGCGTTACATTCAACGCTTTGGCTTTTTCCAAACGTTTGCGAATCAGATATTGGTACGGGGTTTCGTGAAACGTCTTGTGAAACACGCGGATGAAATGGTATGGGGAAAAATGCGCGAGCGCCGCGAGCTGCGCGAGGTCGAGCGGCGCGTCGAGATGCGCGTCCATAAACGCGCGGGCTTGCTCCAAATTCGCAGGCGTAGCGGCAATTGGATGGGATTGCATACGTCATATTATACGTCGCAATCGCTAGAACGATGCCCCGCCAATCGAAAATTTTTCGCGTCGCGCATATAACACAGCACGAATTTCATCCTCTCACTCTTCGGTGATTGTCCACACCTTGTTCGAGCGCAGTTGGACTGCGCGTCGCCCTACGGCAGTATGCAATGCATCGGCGCGCATTGTCACTGCCTTTTAACATTTGTGAGCAATCACCAGCTCATTCTGGAGCCGCTCAATGAAAACTCTCGCCCGGCGTATCCTGCAATTTCCCGTCACCCGCATCGTGATTGCATTTTTGGCGGTTGTGATTGCGACGATTCTTGTCCAATTTGGGATGACTTGGTTGGGACAGCCACTGGGGATTGGAACAGCCGGTTGGTATGAGGTACTCTCGTCTGTGCTTGTCGTGGTCGTCGTGTATGTTGTGTATCGTTTGTATGTGCGCGTGATCGAAAAACGCGCGGCAACCGAATTGGACATGCGCGGCGCGCTCCAAGAACTGGGCGCGGGCATTTTGTTTGGCGCGGTATTATTCACCATCGTGATTGGCGGGTTGTGGTTGCTGGGCGTCTATCGCGTGCTCGGCTGGAATGCCGCGCTGGACTTGGCTCCGATTCTGGCCGCGTCCATCTTTGCCGGATTTGTCGAAGAAGTGCTATTTCGCGGCATTCTCTTTCGCATCGTCCAAGAGAGCTTGGGCACGTGGCTTGCGTTAGCCATTTCAGGATTGTTTTTTGGCTTTGCCCACGCCGCCAATCCCGGCGCGACCTTGTTCAGTTCGGTCGCGATTGCGCTCGAAGCGGGCTTGCTGCTCGGCGCGGCGTACATGTTGACGCAGCGTTTATGGTTCGCCGTTGGAATTCATTTCGCGTGGAACATGACGCAAGGCGGCGTTTTTGGCGTCGCCATTTCCGGCAACTCTGTTCAGGGTCTGTTGTCCAGTGAATTGGTGGGCCCCGAACTTGTAAGCGGCGGCGCGTTCGGCGCGGAAGCATCGGTGGTCGCCCTGGTCGTTTGTCTCGGCGCATTCGGCTTGCTGTATTGGCAAGCGCAAAAACGCGGGCACATCGTTTTGCCGTTCTGGGTGCGTTAAAAAGAATAGCTCGCGTATCGCAACTCGCCAATCCTCACACGCTGATGATTAGTCACCGCTCACTGAATCGTACTCACTCCATCTCTCCATCTCTCCATCTCTTTTTCATTTCCTCCCATAATCCGCCGGATTCTCGCCCCACTCTTCCGTGCGCCATTTCAAAATCTTGTTGGGATATTTATTTTCGCGCAGCCATTCTTCCGCGTCGGCAATGCGTTGAAACAATTTCGCGTTGCGCCGATTGCGCGTTAACTGCGTTTTGCATTGTTTTGCTGCAACCCACACGATGGCGTTGCGCGAATCGGAATAGACGGGCGACGCTTCGTTGCGTCCGCGCAGCAGCATCAACGTTTCGACAATGCCCAAAAATTCGCCGATGTTGTTCGTGCCTTGAGGAAACGGACCGCGCGCAAAAATTTCTTTGCCTGTTTCAGTTTCCACACAGCGATATTCCAACACGCCCGGATTGCCGCCACACGCAGCGTCCGCGCAATAACTCGGCAGTTGTGGCGGCTCGACGCCGAGCAAGCGCAATTGTTTCCAACGCTCGACAGGTTTTGCTCCGCATTCAATGCGTGACTCGCGCGCGACGTGTCCTCGCTCCCACGCGCGTTCCGCTTCGGCGCGCGTGTCGAATGATTTGTATTGCGCGCCCGCGAATCCGTTCACTTGCGCGAACGCCTGCTCCCACGTGGTAAAAATCCCCGTGCGGCGACCTTTCCACACGACGTAAAATTTTTGTTTTTTCATCGTTCAATTGGTACTTTTTTTCAACCAAATTCAGACCATCATACAGGTGCGGCGGCGTATGATACGAACGGGGTGAAACGATGAAACGTTGGAACGGTTGGGGTGATGGATCCATTCACCTGCACGTACCGCAATCCGCTGCACGTTATCTCGCGTCCGTAATTGGCGAAGGCAGGATGCTGCACGATGCAGCGTGGCAGGAGGTCGTCGCGCGTGTGCCTCCTTCCAGTTTCGATCAACTCAAATACCCGCTGCTTGAAACCGATGCCGCCGCGCGCTTGCTGCACGCGCGCGGACAAAGCTTGCCCGACTGGATCGCGCTGCGTTCGGGCGACCTTGCCGCATTTCCCGACGCGGTTGCATTCGCGCGCACGGACGACGACGTGCGCGCGACGCTGCAATTTGCCCATCACGCGCGCGTCGCGGTCATTCCGTACGGCGGCGGGACGAGCGTCGTCGGACATATCAATCCTGAGGCGCACCTTCCAACCATCACGCTTGACGTTTCACGGTTGAATCAATTATACGACCTCGACGCGACAAGCCAACTCGCCACCTTTGGCGCGGGCGTCACCGGTCCCGACCTCGAAACGAAATTGCGCGTGCGCGGCTATACGCTCGGACATTTTCCGCAGTCGTGGGAATATTCGACGCTCGGCGGTTGGATTGCCGCGCGTTCGAGCGGACAGCAAGCGTACTATTACGGGCGCATCGAAAATCTCTTCGCGGGCGGGCGGGTCGAGACACCGTTAGGCGAATTGGAAATGCCGTGTTTGCCTGCGAGCGCGGCAGGTCCCGACGTACGTCAAATCATTTTGGGCAGTGAAGGACGCGCCGGCGTCATCACGCGCGCGACGGTACGCATTCGTCCGCTGCCAGAATGCGACGCGTTTTATGCGGGTGTGCTCCGCGATTGGGAAACGGGCGTGCAGCTGGTACGGCAACTCGCGCAGGCGCGCGTGAATGTTTCGATGCTGCGTCTGAGCGACGCGGATGAAACGCACGCGAATTTGATGCTGGCAGGCCACGCGAACGCCTTGGGCATCGCCCAGCGCGCGTTGGGTGTGATGGGCTACGGCGCGGAAAAATGTATCTTGATCTTTGGCGTGACGGGCGCGCGACGCGAATGTGCGCGGGTGCGGCGTCAAGTGGATGACGCGCTGCGCGATTTCGGCGGACTGCCCGTGCCGTTTCTCATTGGCGATCTGTGGCGCAAATCGCGTTTTCGCAATCCCTATTTGCGCAATCCGCTGTGGGAAATGGGATACGCGCTGGATACGCTCGAAACGGCAGTGCCGTGGTCGCAAGTGCGTGAAACGTCAAACGTCATTAAAGCGGCGCTTCGTTTTGGTTTGCAAGACATTGGCGAACGGGTGCTCGTGTTTGCGCACTTGTCGCACGTGTACGCCGACGGCGCGAGCATTTATGTCACGTACGCGTTTCGCCGCGCGCCGACGCCGCACGAAACATTGGCGCGTTGGGAAAAATTGAAACGCGCGGCGAGTCACATCATCGTCGCACAGCGCGGCACGATCAGTCATCAACATGGCGTCGGCGTAGATCACGCGCCGTATCTCATTGGCGAAAAAGGCGCGCTCGGCGTTTTGGCAATTCAAGAATCGCTGCGCGCGTTGGATCCGTACGGGATGATGAATCCGAGAAAAATGGTTTGAGGGGAGAGAAGGGGAAGAAGGGAAATGAGGCAATGGGCGCTCTTGCAAGCGAGCGCGGCGCAAGCCGGAACACCCGCGCTGCACATGGTAGGTTCGTATCCCGAGGGTGCAAGCCCGTACGGTGTTTTTGATCTTGCAGGCAATGCGTCCGAATGGGTTTGGGACTGGTACAACTGGAGTGACTATTCAAAAATGCCCGCGCGCAATCCGCTCAGTCAAGCTCCTCCGTGGAATCATTCCGTGCGCGGCAGCGCCTGGTTCGATCCGTATGGCAGCGCCGAGGGTGCGCGCCAATCCAGTCGCTGCGGCGCGCGCAGTTCGTCACACGCGTCGAATGACCCGCGCATCGGCTTTCGGTGTGCGCGCTCGACGCCTTGAGTCAAAGGGTTGTGAGTATGCAAACACCATCCACGGTGATCGCCGCCAATATCGGCTTTATTCTTTTTTGGCTTGCGGCGGTGCTGATTGTTTTTGTCGTGGCGCGTCGTTCCGCACGCGTGCACACATTCCGCGAGGAAATGGTCGCGCAGTGGAAACCCGCGCTGGCGATTGCGCTGCTGTTTTTATTTGGCATGGCTTTGGGCGGCAGAAGCATTTTGAATCCTTACGCCCTCGCGATTTTTTGTCAGGCCATGTTCGGGTTCGCGCTCGCACGACGCATTGCCAATTTTGAGCCGCTGCCTGTTACACGCGCGGCGATGGAACGCAAATCGCGATGGGGTCTGCAATTCGTTTGGATGACGGCGATTGCGCTGGCTGCTGTATTGCCCGCGCTGCTGGTCGGCAGTATTGGCATGAGCGTCGCGCAGCAAATTTTTCACGAAACCAATTTCACGCGTGAGGCGGCGAGCAGTTTTCCCGGCAATGCGCTCGCCGCCTTTGGGTTACTGCTGGCAGGCGCGGGCATTGCCGAAGAAACGACGTACCGGCTGGTGATTGTTTCGTTCGTGTGGTACATCACGCGTCACAGCTGGTTCGGGATTTTTGCCGGCGCGCTTTTGTTCGGCGCGTATCATCTCTCGCCGCTCGACGGCATGTATCAAATCTTTTGGCAATTTCCAATTTCGCAGTTTCTGGCCTCGACGCTGATTGGAATCGTTTGGGGCTACATTTACGTCAAACGCGGTTTTGAAACCGTCGTTTTGGCGCATACGTTCAGCGATTGGATTCCGTACTTGATTTTTGTGCGATAAGGATTTGGCAATGTGGCAACACGGTTGGCGCGAACGCGTTTGGTCTGAACTCGACCGCGCGTGGGACATCATCATCATCGGCGGCGGGATTACGGGCGCGGGGATTTTGCGCGAAGCGATACGCGCCGGATTACGCGCGCTGCTGGTGGAACAAGGCGATTTCGCGTCGGGCACGTCGTCGCGTTCGGGGAAAATGGTGCACGGCGGGTTGCGCTATTTAAAAAACGCTCAAGTCCAGCTCACCATCGAATCGGTGCGCGAACGCGACCGCCTCGTGCGCGACGGACGCGGCTTGGTGACGCCGAACGCGTTCGTACTGGCGAATTTTCGCGGCGACAATCCGCCCGACTGGGTGTTTGGCGCGGGGCTGATGATTTACGACGCGATTGCGTTGAAATGGCAGCACCAACATCTTGACGTGAAACGCGCGCGCGAACTCGTCCCCGAACTCGTTTCCCCTGAACTGATTGGCGCGTATCGTTATTTCGACGCGCAGACGGACGATGCGCGGTTGGTACTGCGCGTGCTGCGCGAAGCGGTACGGGCGGGCGGCGTCGCGTTGAATTATGCGCGAGTGGACGGACTGCTGCGTGAAACGTCAAACGTGAAACGTGATGCGTCAAACGTGATGCGTAATGCGTCAAACGTGATACGTAATGTGTCAGGCGATGTTTGTGGTGTTGTGCTGTGCGACGTTGAAACGGGACGGACGCAAGAGGTGAAAGCCCGCGTGGTGATTAACGCGACGGGCGCGTGGGCGGATGAATTGCGCGCGCATGAGTTTTTACAGCAACAACATTTGCGAAAATTGCGCGGCAGTCATCTGGTGTTTCCGTTCGCGCGGTTGCCGTTGACACGCGCGATTACATTTTTGCACCCGCGCGATAAACGTCCGCTGTACGCGCTGCCGTGGGAAGGCGTGACGCTTGTCGGCACGACGGATTACGATCATCCGACTGTCGAAACGAATCCCTCCATCACCGCGCCAGAAATCGTTTACCTGATCGAAGCGGCGCAGCACGTTTTTCCCGCGCAAGAGTTGAGCACGCGCGACATTCAAGCCACGTTCGCCGGTTTGCGCCCCGTCGTGGATACCGGCAATCCCGACCCGTCCAAAGAATCGCGCGAGTTTGTGTTGTGGGAAGAAAATGGATTGTTGACGGTGACTGGCGGGAAACTCACGACGTTCCGTTTGATGGCGCAAGACGCGTTGAACGCGGTGCGGCATCGTTTGCCCGACATGAAACGCATCATTGTGCCGCAGCGCGTGTTGGATCGTTTGCCGCACGATGAAAAATTGTTTCACACGTTCCCGCCCGCCGCGCGTTTGCGTTTGCTCGGACGATACGGCGCGGACGCGCGCGCGTTGGTGGACGCGGCGCAGCCGGGCGAATTGCAGCGCATTGGAATTCTACAGGCGCTGTGGGCAGAATTGCGCTGGGCGGCGCGCGCCGAAGGCGTGGTGCACCTCGACGATTTGTTGATGCGCCGCGTGCGCGTCGGACTGTTGCTGCCGCGCGGCGGAATGGACTGTGGCAATCGCAATGCGATTGCAGCGCACATCCGCGCGATTGCACAAGGCGAATTGGGGTGGGATGATGCGCGGTGGGAGCGGGAAGAAAAAGAGTATGTGCGGTTGTGGAATGCGTGTTATGCGATGCCGAGTGAGTAGCGATGGCGAGACAAATGGATTTTCTGAAATTCCCGTACCATCAAGCGATTGTAAATCACGAAATTCCGCTCAGCATCGGCGGCGGCATCGGGCAGTCGCGCACGCAAATGCTTCTCCTGCGCAAAGCGCATCTCGGCGAAGTGACGGGGGCAGCGTGTGGTCCCGGATTTTGAAAGAGCTGTGCGCAGAGAAAAATATTTTTGTGCTGGAGTGAGGGTTCCAATACTCCGCGAAGCGATTGACACGTTTTTTTCGCGTGCTACAATCTTTGCAGGCTATTATTAGCCCGAACGAAAAGAGACGGGATGCATTCCAGATTTGGGTTGCATCCCGAACAAATTGGTTTGCGGATACGCGCTTTGAAACGCACAAGGAGACAAGGAATGTCAGTCAGACAGATTACGGTCAATGTGCCTGAAAAGGTCATCTTGGCGGAAAAGACAGACGAGTCCAGCTTCGCGCACGAACTGTTGATGCTGGCAGCAGTCAAGCTTTTCGAGTTAGGGCACCTTTCATCAGGACGCGCGGCGGAACTGGCGGGAATTTCACGGGTGGAATTTCTGCTGCGGCTCGGACGATACAAGGTCTTTCCATTCGAGGCAGAATTGACCGACCTGGAAAAGAATTCTGTCTGATGCAATCACGAACACTTTGCCCATGGTGTACCTTCATCGCATTGGTGCATTGAATTGGTTGCCGAACCGATTCGATGAAGTTTGGATACCCGGCGCCGTCGTGCGCGAATTGCAAGAGGGAATTCGACGGGGCTATGATGTTCCCGCCCCGAGTGAATACACTTGGCTCAAAATCGTAGATGCGATTGCGATTCCGTCTGAATGGCTGGCTCTGGATTTAGGACCCGGTGAAATCGCGGCGATGGCATTGGCGTTGGAGAATCCAGAGTGCATCGTATTACTCGATGATAAACGAGCGCGCGAGATTGCCCAAGCCGCAGGACTGCAAGTGTGGGGGACGTTAAGGATATTGCTTGAGGCAAAAGCGCACGGTCTCACAGCGAGTATTGAGCCGCTTGTGGATCGTCTGTCTGATTCGGGGATGTGGATTTCGGATGGTATACGCCAGAGGATTTTGATCTTGGCGGGTGAAAAGAAAAGCGGATGAGCACAGCCATCTCGGCGAAGTGACGGTCAGCGTGTGGCCGCGGATTTTGAAAGACATGCGCGCAAAAGAATATTTTTGTGTTGGAGTAGTACACAAATGGACAACACATCAACGCCATTGACATTTCAGCAAGCGATTGACCTGTTTCGCCAGATCTATCGGCGGTTCGAGAAAATCGAAGGACGACCATGGGGTATTGAGGGCAGTGTCATGGAGTTGGTCAAGCAAGTGGGCGAACTCGCAAAGCATGTGATGGTTGCTGAAAAATATTACTTCACCGGACGCGAAACAATCAAAGGGTACGAGACAAACAAAGAAATCAGCGGAGATGAACTCGCAGACATTTTTGCGATGCTCGTGCGAATCTCCGATTATTATGGGATTGATTTGGAACAAGCGCACATTCAAGCGCGTCGAATGGAAGCCGAGTCACTAGATGAGCGAGGCGTCTAGACCATGAATGACGCAATCCCGTGGGAGAGCGTTGCCGATCTGTACGATGCGTACGTCCAGACGACTCTGGACGTGCCTTTTTTTCTCGACGCGACGCGCGATGTGCAAGGCGAGGTGCTGGAATTGATGAGCGGCACAGGGCGCGTGTCGCTGCCGCTGATTGAAGCGGGCGTGCGCTTGACGTGCGTGGATTATTCGGCGGAAATGCTCAAGCGATTGGAAGAAAAACTCGCCGCGCGGAATTTGCACGCCGATTTGTTTGTCCAAGACGCGCGCGCGTTGGATTTGGGCAAAACGTTTGAACTGATTTTCATTCCGTTCCACGCGTTCGCAGAAATTACCGCGCCGGATGACCAACGCGCCGCGCTTGAACGCATTTGTCAACATCTTGCGCCGGATGGACAATTCATCTGCACACTGCACAACCCGCGCGTGCGGCGGCGGACGATTGACGTGCAATTGCGTTTGATGGGCGATTACGCGCTGCCCAAAAGTCAACGGCTGCTGGTTTGGATGCAACAAGCGTATTTGCAAGACGAACGCGTGGCAAGCATCCACCAATTCTACGAAACGTTCGACGCGCGCGGGGTAATGACGCAGCGACGAATGGTGAAGATTCGCTTCGCGCTTATCGAGCATGATGAATTTCTGGCGCTTGCACGTGCGACAGGATTTGAAACTTGCGTGTTGTACGGCAATTACGACAAAACGCCATTCGACGCCGGGACGAGTCCGTTCATGCTTTGGATGTTGAAGAAGGCAAACTGAATTACGCGCGTTTCTCCCCGCGCACCATCCCCAACATCGGCACGCGCGTATTTGTAAATTCAACACTCACAAATCCAAGTGCTTGCATCAACGCGACCAAATCTTGAAGCCCGCGCGCCATGCCGCCGTGTGCCATGAAGTGCGACATGATGTGTTCGACTCTGCTCGCCGCGCGTTTCAAATCTACAATCACCACGCGCCCACCCGGTTTTAACACACGATAGATTTCTTGCAGCCCCGCGCGCTTCAAATCTCCCGGCAAATGGTGCATCATCAAACTGCTCAACACCACGTCCATCGAATTGTCCGCGAACGTCAGATGTTCAATCGGTTCGAGTCGGAACTCGACGTCCAATTTTTCGCGTGCGGCTTTTTCGCGCGCAAACTCGATCATTTCGGGCGAAGCATCAATTCCATAAATGCGCCCATTCGTTCCCGCCGCGCGTTTTGCCAGTAACGTCAATTCGCCAGTCCCGCAGCCGACATCCAAAATCGTTTCGCCTGCTCGAATGTTCGCCGCGTCAATCGTCCACGCGCGCAATTTTTTACTTTGCCCCAGCGTCAATAACTGCACCGTCACATCATAATATTTTGCCCAATGCAGCGTGCGCCCTTGCGTTTGCGGCGCGTGTTCGTGCGCGTGTAATCCGTGCATCCTTTCCGCTCCTTTCGTTTATAATACATCGCAAGTGTAAACCACCGTGCTGCATAATACAACCCACGCTCTGTGCGTGGGGGTGCGTCACGTTTTTGGATCCCCATTCGACGCAGGTCGAATTTGCAGTGGGTTGCGGCGAATTCATTTGCCCGACGCGCGCGCCAACCCAAAATTGTGACGCACCCCCAAGTCAATGCGGACTCTGGACAAGAATGGAGGAGTAGCGCGATAATTACGCACTGAGGTAATTGGACAAACCCATTGGATGGAGCTGGACAATGCGAAGGCACAGAAGATCTCGCACGCACCCCGATCAGAACTGGCTGAACCTAGCGGGATTCCTCGTCACCGTGGCAGGAGTAATCGTCGCAATCTTGGCTTGCTTCTTTCAAGATTCTGTTTCACCCATTATAAGGAATTTGTTTGCAACTCCTACTCCTACGACGCCTGTGGCAATATCAGTCTTCATCCAATCAACATCCACGCCAAGTCCAAGCAATACTTCAAGTCCAACTCACACACCAAGCAATACATCAACACTTTCTCCATCTCCTACGCCAACCTTTACGCCCACTGAAACACGGACATTCACACGCACGCACACGTCGGCTCCAACATCCACTCCTTCGTTTACGCCTTTACCAACTAGAACGCCGCGTCCTTGCTCTTACGTAGGGAGTAACGATTTCAAGACAATCGAAAACCTCGTCCACGCCGAAGCGCAAGCCGTGGATAGAAGCGACATTTCAATGATCCAAGTCATCTTTGCCAAAGATGCTGTGATTCAGAATCGAGCTAAAGAGCCCCCTGAGCGTTGGGAGGATCCCGTTGCGCGGTATCAACAGCTGTTCACAGAGGCGGACTTTGAGGAAGTGGACCACACTGACATTAAACACAAACCATGGGATGGCAGTAACGGTGAGCTGTTCTTTACGAGCGCAAGCAGGGGCAAGTTTATTTCAGGCGGTACGGAATATCTATACGAGAATCCACCTGATTCGGATCACTGGACCTTTCGAAAAGTTCGGGGTTGCTGGGTTATCACGAAATTCGATTTCAACGCAAGCCACATTCCATTCCCACCATAGCATTTCTTGGGAGAGTTTGTGATTTTTTCTGGCACTTTTCGAGTGCTCGATTCGGCATTTCTTGTGTTGAATCCATTACGCGCCTTCAGATGGAGGTGGCTCATGATCCAAACAATGCGCCGAGCAATGCAACTCTTTGGTCTTTTATTAGCAGCCATCGCATTGAGTGCAGCATCAGCATCCACCATACCGCGTGTTCACGCGGCTGCGTCTATTGCTGCTTTGGATAACTCGATCACGCTTGTTCCAGATCAATTGACCTTGAGCGGCGACGCTGCCACGCAAGCCAATACCATTGGGCAGTGCACCGAAGGGTGGTTGTCGAACATGCCTCCCGGAAGCATCATCTTGGGTGTGGATCCGACCTCCTGTAATCCCGCCGATTGGGATGGTGGTTCTGCTCAAGCCACCGTTTCTCTGCCTGACCCTTTTGCCAAAACGGTTTGGGTTTTGAAATTGTCATGGCTGGACAATAACGGAAATTTCCTAGCGGGGAAAGGGTTACACTCTCCTGATCAGAATCGCGCTGCAACAATCACCTTTGACGGTCAAACGGTCTGGGGTAAACGGACTACCCAGCAAAGCACATTCGGCGATTACTATGCAGCAGAATTCGAGCCGATCATGATGACTCTGATGACCACGCAAGCTGCCGACCATACACTGACTATCAGTGTGCCCCCACGTACCGCTTGGGACTTGAGCGAAATCAAACTGATAGCTTATCCGTATCCTTCCACAATTCGCGGCATCGGCTACAGCCCATATCGCGACTGCCAATTCCCTCATGACCCCCCGATGGCTGAACCCACAATTGCCGACTTACAAGAGGACTTGACCCGCCTGGTGCATACGACGAATGCTATTCGGACGTATGCCGCGGGTGGTATCAATGGCAAGATTCCAGGACTGGCGAATCAGATCGGACTTCCAGTGTACGCAGGCGCATGGATTGACTATCCGCATAATCAAACGACAAAGAAACAAGACAGACGCGAGATCAAAAACTTGATTGCACTTGCTAAAACAACGAAATTAGAAGGAGTAATTGTAGGAAACGAGTATTACTTGCGGAATCGAACTGATGCTGCCATCTCCTACCTCGGAGCAAAAATAGACGCAGTACATAGAGCGCTCGCAGGATTCGACATACCCATCACTACCGCCGAAATTGACGGAGTCATGTTTGACATAGATCACAGCAAGATCAATCCGAAATACAAACCGATTCTTGATCGAGTCAATTTCGTGCTGGTTCACATCTACCCGTTCTGGAATGGCGAATCCATTGAAGGCGCGGCTGCGCAGACTGTAAATCGCTACAAGACGATCCAAACGATTATCGCGAATGCATATCCCGGGCAAAACAAGCGGGTTATTATCGGCGAAACCGGTTGGCCCTCGGGTGGCGCGCCGCGCGGCAACGCCGCGCCAAGCTTGGACAATCAACTCAAGTACCTTTTAGAGTTCGTGCGCTTGGCTGAACAACAAGGCGTCGAGTACATGTATTTTGATGCATTCGATGAGCTATGGAAGATCGAAGAACCCGGGGGGGTGGGACAGCATTGGGGATACAGCTATACGGATCGAATGGCAAAATATCCTTTCTACGGCATTCTTATCCCAAGCGAAGAATTGCCAAGTACACGCTTGATTGTCGCTCAGCAAGCAATTCAAACAGCAAGTGGGGAAAAAACTGCAGCTTCGTTCCCCGTATTTACGGAGTGGCCCACGGGGGCAGCGGGTTTCGTGCCTTCCGGTTGGATGGGAGACATTAAGAACATTAGCATGTATGAATGTGATCGCAGCGATCCTCATAGCGGGGAGATGGCGGTTCGTGCCTCCTTTTCTCCTGAAGGCGCTCTCGGTTGGGCAGGTGTCTATTGGCAGCATCCGGAGAATAATTGGGGGGACAAAAAACAAGGCGTAGATTTGCGGGGGATGGACAAGCTTACATTCTGGGCAAAGGGCGTAGTAGGGGGCGAGAAAATTCGTTTCTTTGTGGGTGGCATTGGCACGAAGAAAGACCCGTACCCAGATTCACTGCGCCCTCAGGTCTCCAGCGGCTTTCTCCAACTCAAACCCGAATGGCGTCAGTACACGATTAACCTGCGCGGTCAGGATCTAAGTCACGTCATCGGTGGTTTTGGCTGGGCGACAGACAAATGTGCCAATCCTTCCGGCGCCACCTTTTATCTCGATGACATACTCTTTGAGCGCGATCCAAATCTGCCCCCACCACCCAAACCTGGTCCGACATTTCCTGTATACACCGAGGCGGCAGCACAGGACAACCACTATGTCCCTAGTGGATGGATGGGTGATGGAACTGTAGCAGGCAGGATGTCGTTAAGCGAGTGCTGGACGGATAACCCATACAGTGGCAAAACCGCGATTCGAATCGCTTATACCAAGGAGGCAATTGGGTGGGCGGGCATTTATTGGGTACACCCTGCCGAGAACTGGGGAGACCGTCCGGGTGGCATTGACTTGCGGGGAGCGAAACGCTTGACGTTCTGGGCAAAAAGTGACACCCAGGATGCTCGCGTCAAGTTCATCGTGGGCGGTGTCGGCTACCCTAATGGCACCGATTGCGAGCATCCGAGTGAACCATACCCAGACTCGGTCTGTCCGAAGATCGAAAAAGAGTTTGCGCTCGGTCCTACTTGGAAAAAATACACGATTAAACTCCCACAGGGACGCAATCTGAACAGGGTGGTCGGCGGATTTGGCTGGGTCTCCGAAAAACCAGTAACCTTCTACCTCGACGACATCGTCTACGAGTTCAATTAGTCAATCACCGAATCGAACGAGTGGTGCTACAATCTAGCGCAGATAAGCAGACCTTCGACCTACTATAACACGTACGTCCAGCCCTAACTGGGCGTGCGTTTTTCGTGCTTTAGCCAATCCTTCTTTCACGCAGACACCAGTACATTTATAATTGCCGTGAAGGACAAGGCGTGATTTCTCTTTACCTTCACTTGTCAACTTACCTTTTTAGGAGTCCCATGTATCGTCCGCATATCCAATTACTCGACCCCGCACTCATTCCGCAAATTCTCGACGAGGCCTTCGCCATTCTCGAAAACCCCGGCGTCATTTTTCAATGGAAGCCCGCGCTGGAACTGCTCGCCGATTTTGGCGCGGAAGTGAATTTTGAAACCAAGACCGCGCAACTTCCGCGCGCATTGGTCGAACGCGCGTTGAGCACCGCGCCGCGCGAATTCTTTTTGCACGACGCACAAGGTGAAATTCAAGTGCGTTACGGCGGCGACGCGATTCATTTCGACCCCGGCTCGTCGGCGTTGTGGATATACGACAGTGCGACGCAAGACTACCGCACGCCCGAAACGCGCGATTTTGTGCGCTATGCGCGCCTCGCCGACGCACTGCCCGCGTTCGACGCGTTGAGCACCGCGTTCATTCCGCAAGATGTGCCGAACGGCATGGCGGACTTGTATCGCCTGTATTTGTGCTTGCGCTGTTCGGATAAACCTGTTGTGACGGGCGCGTTCGCCGTCGAAACGTTTTCCGTGATGCGCGAATTGTTGAGCGCGACACGCGGCGGCGATGACGCGTTAAAACAAAAACCGCGCGCCGTATTCGACGCGTGTCCCACCCCCCCCTTGCAGTGGAGCGACAACACGAGCGCCAATCTCATCGAAGGCGCGCAGCATGGCATTCCGATGGAATTGGTGGCGATGCCGCTCGCGGGCGCCGCCGCGCCGATTACGCTCATCGGTTCGGTCGTGCAGCAGGTCGCGGAAAATTTTTCGGGACTGACTTTGCATCAATGCGCGCAGCCCGGTTCGCCCATCGTGTTTGGCGGCGCGCCCGCGATTTTCGACATGCGGATGGGCGTGACGCCGCTCGGCGCGTTGGAAAGCTCGATGCTGTCGTGCGCGGCAACCCAAGTGGCAAAGCATTTGAATTTGCCGACGCACGGGTATCTGGGTTTGTCCGACACCAAAGTACCGGACATGCAGGCGGGTTGGGAAACGGGCATGAGCGCGCTGCTCGGCGCGCTCGCGGGTGTGAACATGATGAGCGGCGCGGGGTTATTGGATAGCGCCGCGGCGTTCAGCATTGAAAAAATGATTGCGGACGCCGAAGTGATTGCAATGGCGCGCAAAACGGTGCAAGGCATCGCGCCAGTGGAAGAAGGAACGTTCGCGTTGGACGCGCTGCGCGCGGTGGGACCCGGCGGCACGTTTCTCGATTCCGCGCAAACGTTCGAACGTTTTCGCCTTGACCAAATTCAACATACATCCGTGGTTGACCGCGTGACGCGGCGCACCTGGCTTGCGGCGGGAAAACAAGATACAATTACGCGTGCGCGAGCGCAGATGGAAAAATTGGAACGCGAAATCCTCTCGCAACGAGAGGCGAAACCGCGCGTGATGGCTTCGGACGTTGCGCGCGCGTTGGAGGAGATTGTCGCGCGCGAGGCGAAACGCTGGGGGATGGATGAATTGCCCGCATTGGATTGACTATTCGGCCACCGGCTGAGGCGCCAAAGGGATGTCAATATGCCGAATGGCTGGAGGGTTCGACTTGGGCAGACGAATGGAAATCATCGGTTGTGGTGATTGTTTTTGTTGTTCAATGAAACCACCAAATCCATTGGCGATGTTGTGTCGAAAGGATATGCTTACGCGAGTGTCGCCGTACACTTGAAATGATTCGCTGCGATAATGCGAATTCAGCATAAACATCATGCGCTGCAAATCAATATAGTCCGCGACGCTGCCTTCGTTCATGTTGAGAAAAGGAAATAGTTTGCCGTTGATGAAATGCAGGTCGCGTTCGTGCCAACCGTGTTCCATCAGCCAGGGTTTGCAATTTTCAAAAAGTGCGGTGGACGGAACAGGCGTAAAGAGCATTGGAATAATCGAACCGACAACATCAGAGACGAATAATGCGGTGCGTACCACGCGGTCAATTTTTTCCCCGGGTAAGCCGTACAGCACAAACGCGTTGACATCCAAATTGCGTAATTTAAAACCCGCCTTTTCGCACATCGCCGCCGCTTTGACAAAGTGGTGTAATTTTACATGTTTGCGATTCAGCGTTTTCACATACGCATCGTCAAGGCTCTCGCACGGCAAATAGATTTTTTGAAAGCGCGCTTGCTTGAGCAAGTCCACTAATTCTTGCGATTGGGCAAGCATGTTGACGTCCAGCCCTTCCGGCGCGTAAAAACGAAAAGGCAATTTTTCGGCAACGACGCGTTTCAACAGCGGCATTAAGTTTTCTTGAAACCGCCACAGCAAGAAATCGGCATAAAAGCAAAAATCACGAATGCCGTAGGTCTCGTAATTGAAACGCATCTCGGCAAGGATGTCATCTATCGGGCGAAAGTGAACAAAGTTGCGCCCATCGTTCAATTGTCTTTGCGCGCAGTAGGAACAATTAAAGGGACAGCCGCGACTTGGCGTGATGATGGAATAGACAGGCGGCGTCGCATAGAACGATAAATCATTCCATAGATCATTCGCTTCTTTGACCTCGCCCGCGACAACAATATCCGCGCCCGTATATCTCGCCGCGTGTTTGGGCGCGAGCGACGGATAGATGCCGCCTAAAATGATGCGCGGCCGTTCGCCCAATTTGTTTCGCAGCCGCGTAATCAAATCGCGCGTAGATTCCCACCAATACGTCATTACGGCAGAAATCCAAATTTCGGTTGGCGGATGCCGCTGGCTGAAACCTTGCGCGTCGAGCCACGCGTCAAATTCTTGCCACGATTTGCCGAAATGATATTTCGGGAGTTCGAGCCGTTGTCCATCTTTTTCGACAACATAAGGCAGCAGCGGACGCGTGGGTTCGTCACACGCGCCATATTTTTCGCCGACGCGAATGCGCCGTTGCTGCACTTGACGATCCTCGTCGGTTTCCAGAAAATCAAAAAACTCGATGCGCTTGTAGCGATGTTTTTTCAAGAGCGCGGTGATGCGGGTGAGTCCGTAAGGTTGTGACCATTCCGCCCAATATTGGGTGTCATACACAGGCGGCGCAATGAGGAGCGCGGTCTTGGTGCGCGGGTCGCCCGGCAATTGGCGAATGTCGAAATCAGCCGCAATTCGTCCCATCATTTCCTCCCCTTTTGCAATTCACCGTTGTCAGCGGATAATGCGCTGGAATACAGCGCGAGCGGATAAGCGGATGACGCGAGCGCATTATCCGCTTATCCGCTTTTCTAATCCGCTAGCAGTTTCCCCCTCACCTCAACTCGGCAAGATTGCGCTGGATTTCTTTTAATTCGTCATTCGTCAAACTCCACACACGCGCGGCGAGTTCGTCTATTTCGGATTCGATGGCGGCGAGACGTTCGGTTTTGTTTTCGTCAGTGCTGGCAGCAACTTGGTGCGCGGCTTGAGAGAGAGCAGCCAAGCGTTTGTGAGCAGAGTTTTTTTCATCGAAAGTGGGGATGGCGATATTTTCCAAAACATGCGGGCTGGCGAAGCTTTTACCCCCGCGCTGTGCATACGATTGCAAAGTAAAATTGACTATGCTTGAATTGATGAGCGCGCAAAGATAATGCGCTTCGGAAAGAGTTTCACATGCTACCAATGTAACTGTTTCTTGCGGAATGAATGTCTTGGAGAATTCTTGTGAGGAAACCGCGGCAGAGAGTTGCGAACCAATACGTGCCCACATGACTTTGTACGGAGCAAAGGTATAGTCACCAACATTATAGACAGAGTAAAACGGTTGTGTGGGCTTGAAAAAACGTTTGAACCCAGAACGTCCGCGCAATGCCTGTTCAAAGCGTTTCAAGTAACCAAATGTTTTGGGCAAGCTAACTGCAAGCTCTTTTTCTGGAATTGCGTTGAGACGCATCCCAGGTAGCTGCGGCAGCAAAATCTCTCTTTCTGATTTGATTTGCCACTTGTCCACATCCGCAGCACGTACAAGGGGGTAAAGCAAATCAGGTTCAAGCGCGGCTTGCACATCCTCCACCTCCGCTTTGCCACTCTCTGTCGAATTTGTAATCACTACTAAACCATCGGCGCGTTCCATAACGCGATGTACCCAATATACGCCATTGAGCCACGTACACACACCCGCGCGTCCAACATATTCCGATTGTCCAATTACTTTACGCGTTGCATGCAAAACCTTTGCGCGTCCTGTAATCCAGCTTGATGCGATATTTTCGTCGTCAACAGGTTCCGCCACATATTTGCGAAAACTTGCCATCTGCGCCAAGAGCTCGAGTGTTGCATCTTCAGGAATGCGTTTTCCAGAAACCGTTTTGTACCATTCCGAATACGCGACAGGATATTTCACGCGCGCGCCTTTTTCCAAAATGATCACGATGGTGCGATTGCTGGCGGATGCAAAAGGTTGAATGGCAACAAAATCATCCACATACGTTGGACGAATAAACTCGCCCTCGCGTCCCAAACGAAAGCGGCGAAATCCTTCCCCACCGCCCGATGTTTTCAAAACGCTTTGTGTGATGATAAATCCCAGTTTGCCTTTGGGGTGGAGGTACTTGTCCACCGCCACGTACGTCATCAACACGGAAATATCGTCTTTGCATTTGCCCAGAATCGCGTCGTATCCTTTATGTGGAAACAGCGCGTAATAGTCCCACAAAGGCGCGGTACTGCGGCGATAGTCATCGGGCAAACTTTCCCAATTCACCCACGGCGGATTGCCCGCGACGAAATCAAATTGCCCAACAAACAACGGCGCAAACGCATTCTTGAGGATGCGCGCCCATATCCCGTTGATCTCGCGCGCGTCCAAATCCACGAGCTGCGCGAACAAGCCGCGCGCCACGGCGATTTCGGCAATGTTATCTTTGAGTGAGGGAAACATTTTGAGCAGGCGTTTCTCGAACACTTCACTGCTGACGTGCTGTGTCACACATTCTTCCAACAAATTTGCCAATTGTTCAATTGCCGCCGCGCTTTCGCCTAACGATGCGGGAACGCTGAATGCGCCAACGGCGGTGCTGAAACTTTTTTTATTCAACTCGAACAAATCTTTGCCGCCGCTCGGCGTCATGATCGAATCCGCCATGTACACAGGAATCGTGATGGGCTACTTGCGTTTCGCAATCAAATCGCCTAACGCCAACAGATAATTTGTGCGCGCGGAAATGACCGCGAGTGGGTTCAAATCAAAGCCCATGATGTTGTGGAGAATCAGATCGAGTTGACGCGCGGGTGCAACATTCGCGGCATCGGCGGCGCGGCGAAAACGTTTGATTTCTAAAACGGGGAATGTGCCGGAACCGCACGCGGGGTCGAGAATGCGTTTGTCCGCTTGACCTTGATAGCCGAGTTGATTGAGCAAACGTTCCGCCAACCAATCGGGCGTGTAATACTCGCCGAGCGCGTGGCGCAGTTCGCGCGGCAGGAGATTTTGGTAGAGGTGTTTCAACAGGTCGCGCGTCTCGTCGGGATCAACGTCGAGGGTGACGAGCGAATAACCCGCCAACTCCGAAATGGTGCGTCGAATGGCGTTCTCGAGTGCGCTGTTCCACGCGTCGAGATACCAACCAAAAAAATCGCCTTCCAAAAAATTACTGACGCCCAATGGCGCGAAAACGCCGCCGCGTTCGAGCTGTTCTAAATACGCAGCGAGCGTGTCGCCATCAAGATTGGCGACGTGCGAAAGCGCGGGTGTATCGGGTTTGGGAGGCGGAGTGTAATACCACGCAATCTGGACTGCCAAGAGTTTGATGAACAAAGCGTAATAACTGTGCAGGGCAAACAAGACGCGCAGCGGGTCGGGACGACGGTCACGAATGCCATAAGCTTCCACCAAACCGCGCACGTCGAGTTTTGAAGAATCGTCGCCGTATTGACACACTTCGCCAAATTGCAAAGACCATTGCTGAAACAGAACATTCGTCTTGTCCGTCGCCGATTGCGTCAAGGTCTGATACATGGCACTGACCATTGACCGCGCAACGGTTGTATTTTCGCCAAAATCGCGCAAAAGATTTTCAGGCGTCAATGCCAACTCGGTAGTGAGCGAAACAATGTACTTGAGCAGTGTTTGCACCGACGCGGGATTTACCGCAACAGGTTCTTCGATGCGCCATTTGCCTTCGATCCAACGCACAAAGATTAGCCATTCGCCATCCATGACTGCGCCCGCGATGCGTTCAAGCGCGTGTCGTTCCGACTTGCTGATGCTCTCAATATAGTCTTTGACCTGCCGAATGGCGTGCGCGTTTTTTGCGTTCGTGTTACTGCGCGTGATTGAACGCGGCGGCTCGAACTCGATCACAAAACGGTTGTACACCGCGTCCGCGCGTCCGCGCAATAAATTGCGTTCGCGGTCCACGCGCAGCTCTACTTCCACCTTGCGCGCCACATCTTCAATTAAACGTCCCGCCGGCGCGCGAAATTCGGCTTCGTTTTTGGCGCGCTGTGCGGCGACGCGAATAGCGCGCGTGATGCGCGGGGCTTCTGCTTCAAGCAGAGCATCAATTTCTTCAGGGGTCATCATATTATTCGCTCACGTTGTACAAGCTGTCATTTCGAGATGGTCAGCCCGTGTGGGCTATGTGAGCAAGAGGACTGTCATATCGAGCGGGGCGAGATATCTCAGTCCCTTCGATATGACAAGTCCTGTGCAGCCGCGTTTGCGAGAAATCTCATCCGCGGCAAACCGAGATTTCTCGCTCTGCTCGAAACGACACGCGGAACATGAGTTATTTGGTTTGGCGATATGCGGGACGTGGGAAAATAATTTTGACGGGCTGGCGATAGACGGCATGACTGACGAGCAATTCGCCTTTGCTCAAACGCGTGAGACTGGCGCGCAAATCTTGATCGAGAAAACGATAATCGGCTTGCGTGACTTCGGATGAGCCAGTGCGTCCGAGAATTTTCGTTGCGCTGTTGCCCGTCACACGCGGATGCACCGCACTCATAAATTGCTGCGCGGAAATAAGAATGACGCCGAGCGAGCGTCCGCGCTCGGCAATCTCCAACACCTGTTGCACAATCGGCGATTCTTTGCCCGAGGCGGGCGCGTACTTGTTCAATTCGTCCACAAAGAAAATGATCTTTTCGGGAAGCGGTTCTTTGGTGGTGCGTAGCTCGGACGCTTCGGACTTGAGTTCGTACACCGTGCGAATCAGGTCGCCAAAGACCAGCGTTTGTTCTTCGTCTTTGAGTTTCGCAATGTCAATCACGTAGGTGTGCCCGCCCCGAATGTTGGCGATTTCGTTCGCGAGGACGCGCTGATGTTTGGCGCGCGCTTCGACAAAGATACCACTTTGATTTGTCTCGACAATGCGCCGCAATTGGCGACGGAACTTGCCGACCGAGCTCACCTTGTTATCGCCAAATCCGCGTGTCTTGCCTTCTTTCGGATCAAAGAGCGGCATTCCGTAGAGCAAAGATTTCCATGAATTCACCCCAACCCAATCTTTATTCTTTGTTTCGAGGTTTTGCATAATGTCGCCAATGATAGATTCCATCGTGTCGGTGGAATCGGATACATTTGCGAATAGCAGGTCGAGCTTGTCCGCCGTCGCAGCAAGGTCATACGCGTACTGCGTGTACATGGTTGGTTCGATGAAATAATTCGGTTTGCCATTCAAACCATTTGGGATGTAATAGTGGACATCTTTGAACGGGCGCGGTTCCAAACCGACATCCTCCCACAGCGCCATTTGGTCAGGCGGCAATTGCTTTTCAGGATGTTGGTCAATTTGCAGCAAATCACCATGTTTAACATTCAGGATGATGACTGCAATATCCGAAGAGTCTTTTGCCGTCTGCAAAATAGATTGAATCAAAAACATCGCATAAGACGTTTTCGTTGCCAGACCGCCAATACCCGAAATGTTCACATGCCCCGCTTCGGGACCTAACACAAATTTGCTATCCAGAAAAGTGACTGCGCTTGTCCCGTTGCTCATTTTGATGAGACCTGCGGGGATGCGGTCTTCTTTTTCCATCACATCAATTCCCAGCGCGCGTTCGATACCCTCTTTTTCGGCAAACGAAACAAGTTTATCGCTCGGCACAGGCATGTAAATGTCTGCCGTGTTACTCATCACGTTGGCGAACGCAATCGTCGTGCCTTGCCGAATCGTGTTCGGTTCGTCTTCCACTTGCCCAAAATTTGCAGAGATATAATTGCTCAAATGACTCGCGGCATCGGTGCGATGTTCCAGCATCGTGACCAGGCCAAACGTTTCGCTTTTGTTTGGTTCCGTCGGTTGATTCACTTGTTCAACCGCCACAATGTCAAACGGATTGACGATGGCATCATCAGGCAGCCAGAACGTAAATTTGTCCGATGTAATTGCGTCACGTTCGGTAGCGGAAGTGCGCCCAATCGGTTTGTTGTTTTTTGCTTCGGGATTTGTGTCAGCCATGATTTATTCCCTCAAACGAAACTCAATTTCGGTTTGACGTTCCAGCGAATGCTGCCAAGCAAGACCTCATTCGAGAAAAACCGACTCTTGATTGCATTCTCCGCTTGGTAGATGGGATACAAATGACAGTGCCAGCGATTGTCTTTGCCGTAGGGGGTTACGTTTCGTTCGCCGCACAACGCAGAGGAAATTCGATCTGCTTCGGCGGCAGTAATTTTGTTGCCGTTATTCAATGCAACTTCAACTTTGACCACACCTTTGAGCGGATAATCCACTTCGTCTTGCGCGCGCATTCGTACATACCAAAACGCGACCTTGCCGCCTTCCGCGCTAAAGGCGACAGTACGATGATTATGCGGCAAACCCATCAATAGCTTTGTGATGTCCTTGCGGCTCTCGGACGTTTTCTTTTTGCTGCCGAATGTGAAAATGACGTCCTTACGAAAAGATTTTGCAACGGCAATGATGTATGGCTGCGACATGAATTTCTCGCTCTTGATGCCGCCGTCAAGCACGAGGCGCGAGTTTTCATTACGCTCTGCATCGGTTGATCCAATCAAGTCACGTTCGAGATCATGCATTCGGGCGCGCGCAATCGCACCTGCGCGATCACGCAGCGCGTTTTGAAGAGACCTTGCTGCCGCCTCTCTACCCAATGGTTGTTCGGTTGTGTCACACAAAACCAAATTTGTTCCAGCCGTTGCGCGGTTCAATTTTCGCCACATCTCATCGGACAAACCATAATTTGCGGCTGGGATGAGCAACAAAAGTTTTTGTTGGTGCGCTTGAATTTTGAGGTGTCCATCTTCTTTGCGCGCCACACATGCTGCCCCAATCTGTGACAGAATTACGGGAAACGTTCGCTGCTCTTCAACAGCTGTTCCCAAGTAATAGGTTCGAATGCTTCCATCAATAAAAAAGCGATAGAGATGATCTTGGGGGCGAAAGGATGGCTGGGTCGCACGATAAATATTGTCACGCGTGGGTTCGGGACCACATTCCGCAAACTCGGCAATTTCTTGATTCTCCGAGTTTTGGAGGATATCGTCGAGTTCGTCAGGATCTGTTGCGAGTAATTCTTCCGTCGCCCCGCCTGTCGCGGGCAAAATATCCAACTCGGATAGGACTTGGATCGTGGAGGAGAGAGAGCTTGAGGGATTCGGCATGATAAGGATGAATGCTCAAGGGAGGTCAGTAATTGCAATGCGCGCATTGTAGCCGTAACACCAGATAATCGTCAAGTAATGTAGCGGGCAGCCACGTGTCTTGGCCCTTCGCCTCTGCGTCTCTGCGCGCGCAACGATCAGCGCGCGGTTTGAAACTGCAACTGCCCCAACACATTCGCATTATTACCCACGAACGTTTGAAACTCAGATGCGAGCGCGGGATTGCCTTGCACGCGCATGTCCGTGTCGTGCGCGGGATCGCCGTCGTTTTGCCACGTTTCGTTCCACCACGAAAAACCTTTGACGCGCGCCCAGCGCCCGCTCGTTAAATCCGCGAGCGCGTTGTGCGCCCACGCGGCTTGGTCGCACAACGGGTTGCCGTCGGTCACGCCAAATTCCAAAACGAAAATCGGTTTCGTCGGCGCGAGCGCGTCGAGACGCGGGTATGCCGTGTCCAGCGCATCGCGGAACGGGTCGCACCAATCGTCTTGCGGCGTTTGCGCGCCGTACACGCTTACGCCCAGCCAGTCCACGTATGCGTCGCCCGGATAATACTTTTCAAAACGATTCCACGCGCGCGGCGGAAAATCGCCGCCATTGACGTGAAACCCCCACGTGAGATTGTCCGCGCCTTCCGCGCGCATCACATCAATGATGTGGCGATACGCGTCACGGAAACGTTCAGGGCCATCGGGGAACTTTGGGTCGCCATACCCGTCGCGAATTTTCCCGCCGTTCCATTTCCCGTTCCATGGAAACCAATTACCGTTCATCTCGGCGCCGTATTCGACAATGATCGGCGAACCGAAATCGCGCGCGGCGCGCGCCCACGCGCGCAAATCGTTGTCAAAACGTCCGCGCAAAATCTTGTAGAGTTGAAACGGGCGATTCGGCAAATTCTCTGCGCCGCCGCGCAGCATGAGCCGGATGTACGGGGTCGCGCCGTGGTCGCGAATCCAGGTCGCGGTCGCGAGCGGAAACGCGCGGTCGCGATACCAATTGTGGGAAAAATAAATCCACGCCGCGCTTTTGCCCACCGTCGTTTCGTACGAGGTAACATCGGCGAGCGTCAGATCGTCTTCTTCGCCTGTGATGCCGCCCGGATAAACCGCGTGATAAAACTGACCCGCCGGTGGAATGACGATGGTTGAATTGGCGCGCGGCGCGGCGTTGGTGTGCGCGTTCACCATCACAAACAGCAGTGCTATGCACAACGACGCGCGCGTGAAAAATTTGGAATCCATTTTCCGTCTCCTCAACGCGCAAACAATTGCTCCAATCGCAAGTACGCTAATTCTACAACCCAAACCTGATTCAGGGAATCGCGGCGCCAAAAGAGTAAAGGCAAAGCATTTGCGCGCGTACCTTCGAGCAGCACCATCGCGTCTGCAAATGCTTTGTGCCCCTGCTGAACCTGCGCCGGCAGGTTTTGTGTTCTCGTTGCTCGCGAACTGCGTTCGCAACGAATTACATTGCCCCGTGGGCGCAAACCGAATTATTCCGTTTCACCAAAGTTGCTTTACACCGTCTATCCGTAGAAAACCATAGATGACCGTTGATACCCTTTGTCACGTTTTGCGGAATGCGCAAATTGTAAAGCAACTTTAGCTAAAAGGAATAAGACCGAGTTAGGACTCGGACCTGTCAAGCTAACAGAGGTAATTTTTGCCCGGCATCGCAGCTCGTCCATATAGATTCTCAAGGAGGAGGATCTATGAAAATTGATTTCGAAATGATTGCGCCGCCGTCCAATGACAAACGTTGGCGCGTGGTGCAAATGACGATGCGCCAGCACGGCAATCAGCCCAACGCGCTGATCGAAACACTGCACTCGGTCCAAGAGTCGTTCGGCTATTTGGACAAAGAATCGCTCCGCTATGTCGCCGCCGTGCTGCGCGTTCCCCAAAGTCGTGTCTATGGCGTCGCCACGTTCTACCACTTTTTCACGCTCCAACCGCAAGGTTTACATATCTGTCTGTTGTGTACCGGCACCGCGTGTTACATCAAAGGCGCGCCGAATCTGGTCGCGGATGTCGAAAAACTCACCGGCGTTGCCTTGGGCAAGACCACGCCGGACGGTCAAGTTTCGCTCATGACCGCGCGCTGTCTCGGTTCGTGCGGACTCGCGCCCGCGGGCGTGTTCGACGGCACGGTCGTCGGCAATCTTTCGGCGCCGACAGTCCATGCGCGCGTCGAGGAGTGGTTATCCCATGACGCTTGACGAACTGGAAAAAATTGGCACGACCGAACGCGCGCAGCAAAAACAATTTGCGCATCACATCAACGTTTGCGTCGCGGCAGGTTGTCTCTCGTCGCACAGCGATCAAATCAAGGATGCGTTGGACCATGAAGTTTCGCGGCGCGCAATGGAGAGCTGGTGTCAGGTCAAGTCCGTCGGTTGTTTGGGCTTGTGCGCCGCCGGTCCGCTCGTTGCCGTCGCCTCGCAAAATGTTTTGTATCGCCATGTGAAACCGGACGATGCGCCCGAAATTCTCAAGCCGTTGGCGAAAAACCGGTGAGCCGTCTCGTCATGCCGACCGACACGCCGTTTTTTACGCGCCAACAAAAAATCGTGCTGGAAAATTCCGGCTTCCGGCGAGATTGATCCTGAGCGCATCGAAGAATACATCGCGGTGGGCGGCTACAGCGCGCTGCTGCGCGTGCTCGAAGAAATGCGTCCGATGGAAGTTATCGAACAGATGGCACGCAGCGGTTTGCGCGGACGCGGCGGCGCGGGTTTTCCGACGGGTCTGAAATGGAGCACCGTCGCGAAAGCGGTCCATCCGAAAAAGTACGTCGTGTGCAATGCCGACGAAGGCGACCCCGGCGCGTTCATGGACCGCAGTGTTTTGGAAAGCGACCCGCGTCGCGTCCTCGAAGGCATGGCAATCGGCGCGTACGCGGTGGGCGCGGACGAAGGATACATTTACGTGCGCGCGGAATATCCGCTCGCGGTGAAACGTTTGCGCATCGCGATTGCCCAAGCCGAACGCATGGGCTTGCTCGGCAAAAACATCGGCGGCACGCGCTTTAGTTTTCATGTGGACTTGAGACTCGGCGGCGGCGCGTTCGTGTGCGGCGAAGAGACCGCGCTGCTCGCGTCCATCGAAGGCAAACGCGGCGCCCCGCGCCCGCGTCCGCCGTTTCCCGCCGAATCCGGTTTGTACGAATGTCCGACCATCATCAACAATGTCGAAACGTTCGCCAACGTTCCGCCAATCATGCGCAAGGGCGGCGATTGGTATGCGCGCATCGGGACCGCCAAGAGCAAAGGCACCAAAGTTTTCGCGCTCGCGGGCTGTGTCAACAATACCGGATTGATCGAAGTGCCGATGGGCATCACGCTGCGCGAAATCATTATGGAAATCGGCGGCGGTATTCCCGGCGGGCGTCAGTTCAAAGCCGTGCAAACGGGCGGACCGTCGGGCGGCTGCATTCCGGCGGAACATCTCGACATGCCCGTAGATTATCAATCGCTGACGCAGTTGGGCTCAATTATGGGTTCGGGCGGTATGATCGTGATGGACGAGAGCTCGTGCATGGTGGACGTGGCGAAATACTTTATGGAATTTTGCATGAGCGAATCGTGCGGCAAGTGCGCGCCGTGTCGCGTCGGCACCGCGCAAATTTACGAAATGCTTTGCCGCATCACGAATGGGACGGGCACGCCTGACGACCTCAAATTGCTGGAAGAATTATGCGACCTCGTTCGCACTACGAGCTTGTGTGGATTGGGACAAAACGCGCCCAATCCCGTGCTCAGCACGCTGCGCTATTTCCGTCACGAGTACTTGACGCACATTGAAGTGCAAGCGTGTCCTGCTCAAGTCTGCAAGCTGCATTCCGCCGCGGAGGTGACAGTATGACGTCCCCTGTACGCGTGAAAACGCTGAGAATCAACGACCTCGATGTGAGCGCGCGTGAAGACGAAACCGTTCTCGAAATCGCGCGCGAAAATGGAATTTGGATTCCGTCACTGTGCGAGATTGAAGGACTATCCGCGCTCAGCGCGTGCCGTCTATGTTTGGTCGAAGTCAAGGGCAGCCCGCGTTTGCATCCCGCGTGTGTGCTCAAGGTCGAAGAAGGCATGGAAGTTTTTACCAACTCGGAGCGCGTCGCCAAATACCGGCGCATGATTTTGGAATTGATGTTTTCCGAGCGCAATCACATCTGTTCGGTGTGCGTGTCGAACGGGCACTGTGATTTGCAGGCGCTCGCGCAAATGTTGGATATGACGCACGTGGAGATGCCGTATCGCAATCCCGCGCTCTCGGTGGATGCGTCGCATCAACGTTTCATCCTCGACCACAATCGCTGCATTTTGTGTCAACGCTGCGTGCGGGTGTGCGATGAAATCGAAGGCGCGCACACGTGGGACTTGATGGGACGCGGAATAAACGCGCGTGTCATCATTGACCTCGCCGAGCCGTGGGGCGCATCGCAAACGTGTACGGGCTGCGGCAAATGCGTGCAGGTGTGTCCGACGGGCGCGCTTTCGGAAAAAGGCGTCTCGTCCGGCGAGATGATCAAGAAACGACAATTCTTGCCGTACCTTACGACAATGCGGGAGGCGCGCCGATGAAAGCGCGACTCGCCACCGTTTGGCTGCAAGGATGTTCGGGCTGTCACATGTCGCTGCTTGATCTCGACGCGCGCATCATCGAGATTGCGCAATTGGTGGACGTGGTGTACAGCCCGCTCGTAGACATCAAAGAATTTCCAGAAGACGTGGATGTGACGTTCGTCGAAGGCGCGGTCAATACTGCCGAAGATGCCGCGCGGCTCAAGCGCATTCGCGAATGCACGCACGTTTTGGTCGCGCTCGGCGATTGCGCCATCACGGGCAACGTGCCTTCGATGCGCAATCCGTTCGACCTGCAGCAAGTGTTTCGACGCGCGTACATTGAAAACGTCGCGCAGCCGTCGCAGATTCCCAATGAATTCATTCCGCCCTTGCTGCCGCGCGTTCTGCCGCTGCACGCGGTGGTGCATGTGGACGCGTTCGTGCCCGGCTGCCCGCCGCCGCCGGAAGCCATCGCGTTGGCATTGACCGAAATTTTGGCGGCACGAATTCCGGACGTGCATCAAGTGACAAGGTTCGGGAAATAGGAGGCGCGCGATGTTATGTGTTAATGT
>JACQWQ010000274.1:1284-3842 GCA_016209205.1 Chloroflexota bacterium | reverse complement strand
CGGGTCTTGGCGGCGCAGGCAAAAGAAAAACCCGCTCTGGCGAACGGGTTTTCTCTGTTACGAGCAAACGATTGAAATCGTTACTACCTTTGCGTAACAAGGGGCTTAGAGCGAATTCCTGATTCGTTTGTGGGATGGTAGGGGCAATCCCTTGTGGTTGCCCAACTGGAATGGGCGAGGACAAGCCGTCGCCCCTACGCTGACACCACCAATCAATTCGGAATCCGCTCTAATGTTGGGCGGCTTGGGCCTGGCAAAAGAAAAACCCGCTCTGGCGAACGGGTTTTCTCTGTTACGAGCAAACGATTGAAATCGTTACTACCTTTGCGTAACAAGGGGCTTAATGTTGGGCGGCTCGGGCCTGACGCAGATGCTTGATGAGCCGCGATTTTTTGCGGGCGGCGGCATTTTTGTGGATGATGCCTTTTTGCGCCGCCGCGTCGAGTTCGGTTTGCGCGTGTCGAATTTCGGCTTCGACGTTCGCATCCCCCGTTTCGATGGCGCGGACCGCCTTTTTGACGACCGTGCGGGTCTTGGCTTTAACCAAGCGATTGCGTTGACGGCGCCGCGCGTTTTTGCGAATCTCTTTTTTGGCGGCAGATGTATTAGCCAATTTGAATTCCTCCGATTTACAATTCCGATAGCTGCGCAATGCGTTGCGCACAGCGCGGCAGAATTCTACTTGAAATAGGGGAAAGCGCAAAATTCGCGGAGAGCGAATAGCCGATGGCGAACGGCGGATGGTGTATAATCGGCGTTCGCGTGCGGCTATCTGCCATCGGCTATTTGCCATCGGCGATACGCCATACGCCATTCGACGATGAATACGCCATCGGCTACGACCACGCGCCACCTCGTCACCTCGACGAGCATTGTCATGTTTTTTTTCGTGATTAGCAAGGCGATGGGCTTGGTGCGGGAAATCGTCATCGCGGCTCAGTTCGGCACGTCGGCGCAGCTGGACGCGTATATTGCCGCGTTCCGCGTGCCCGATTTGTTGTTCAATCTCGTCGCGGGCGGCGCGCTGGCATCCGCGCTCATTCCACCTTTTACCAAATTGCTCACCCAAGGCGATCTGCGCGGTGGGTGGCGCTTGGCGGCGCAAGTGATCAATTTGGTGTTCGTGATTGTCGCCGCGCTGTGCATCGTCGCCGCGCTGTTTGCCGAACCGATTGTGCGCTTGACAGTCGGCGTCGGTTTTACGCTTGACCAACAAATTCTGACCGCAAGTTTGATGCGCTTGATGTTGGTTACGCCTGCGGTGTTTGCGGTGAGCGGCATCGTGATGGGCATTCTCAACGCGCAGCACGAATTTTTATTGCCCGCCGCCGCGCCCGCCATGTACAATCTCGCCATCATCGGCGGCGCGCTGCTGCTCGCGCCAACGCTTGGCGTGTACGGTCTGGCAGTCGGTGTGGTCGTCGGCGCGTTTTTGCATTTGCTCATCCAGGCGCCGTGGTTGATTCGTTACGGAAAGCGCGCGCGCATCGAATACACCGCGAGTTTGGGCATTTATGACGCGGGCGTGCGCGAGGTCGTACGGCTTGTGCTGCCGCGTACGGTCGGCATTGCGGCGGTGCAGTTGAATTTTCTCGTCAACACAATTCTTGCTTCGACGTTAGCAACAGGTTCACTCGCCGCGCTGAATTACGCGTTCTTACTTGTTCTGCTGCCGATTGGCGTCATTGCGCAATCTATCGCGACAGTCTTGTTTCCAATGTTTGCGCGGATGTTTGCGGTGAATGACATGGATGGTTTGCGTCGCGCGTTCTCGACCGGATTTCGCGTCACGTTGTTTCTAACCATGCCCGCGACAATTGGCTTGATGCTGCTGGCGCGCCCGATCATTCAATTGGTGCTGGAACATGGCGCGTTCACAGCGGAATCCACAGAAATGACACTGACCGCATTAGAATTATTTGCCGTCGGTTTGTTTGCGCACGCGGGTTTGGAAACCATCACGCGCGCGTTTTATGCGATGCACGATACGGCGACGCCGGTGCGCATCGGCGTCGCGTCGGTCGTGTTGAATGTCATCCTTTCGCTCGTCCTGATCGGACCCCTCAAGCAAGGCGGCCTCGCGCTTGCCAATTCCATCGCGACGATTTTGGAAATGTTCGTTTTGCTTTATCTCTTGCGTCCGCGTTTGCAAGGCATTGACGGGCGTACGCTCGCGCGTTCCGCGTTAAAAATGCTCATCGGCGCGGCGGCGATGGTCGGCGCGATTGAATTGCTCCGCCGGATGCCGTTGGCGCAAGACGCATGGTTCTTGCTCGGCGGCGGCATCGTTGTCGGCGGCGGCGCGTATTTTTTGACCATGTTGGTATTGCGCAGCGACGAGATCAGGTTGGCGTTGAGCTTGGCGCGGCGACGCGGTAAACAGTGATCAGTGATCAGTGACCAGTGATCAGTGATCAGTGATCAGTGACCAGTGATCAGTGACCAGTGATCAGTGATCAGTGACCAGTGATCAGTGATCAGTAGCGATGACTGATGACTGATCACTGATGACTGATGACTGACAACTGATGACTGACAACTGATGACTGATGACTGAT
>JACQWQ010000274.1:0-1194 GCA_016209205.1 Chloroflexota bacterium | reverse complement strand
ACTGATGACTGATGACTGACAACTGATGACTGACAACTGATGACTGATGACTGATAACTGATTTCCACTGTGCTATAATTTTCCCACGAGGCACTCATGTTCGCAGAAAAATTTGCCGGGTATCAACAGCGGTACGACGATTTACACAAAATGATGGAAGACCCGGAGGTTTCGATGAATCCGACGCGCTTGCGCGAAATCACGCGCGAGATCAGCGCGATCGAACCGATGGTCGAAAAATATCGCGAGTTTGTGACGACGAGTGAAGCGTTCGAGCGCACGGCGGCAATGGCGCGCGACGAAAGCGATTTGGAAATGCGCGCGCTGGCGCAAGAAGAAGCCGAGCAGCTCAAAGCGCAGTTGGAAAAATTGCAGAATGAAATGCGCTTGATGCTTTTGCCGCAAGACCCGCGCGACGACAAGGATACTTTTGTTGAAATTCGCGCGGGCACGGGCGGCGAAGAAGCGGCGCTGTTTGCGGCGGACCTTTATCGCATGTACACGCGTTATGCGGAACGCCAACGCTGGAAGGTCGCGCTCGTGGACGAGAACCGCACCGGGCTGAAAGGTTTTCGCGAAGTGGTTTTTGAAATCAAAGGCAAAGGCGCGTTCTCGCGATTGAAATACGAAAGCGGCGTACATCGCGTCCAACGCGTGCCGCTCACCGAAGCCAGCGGGCGCATTCACACGTCCACCGCGACGGTGGCGGTCATGGCGGAAGTGGACGACATCGAGGTGGATGTGCGCCCAGAAGATTTGAAAGTGGACATTTTTCACGCGTCGGGGCACGGCGGACAGAACGTGCAAAAAGTCGCGACGGCGGTGCGCATCACGCATTTGCCGACGGGCATCGTCGTGGCATGTCAAGACGAACGTTCGCAACTGCAGAACAAGCTGCGCGCCATGTCCGTCTTGAAAGCGCGTTTGTACGAAATGGAATTGGAAAAACAGCAGCGCGAAATCATGGAGAATCGGCGTTCGCAAGTGGGCAGCGGCGAACGCGCCGAAAAAATTCGCACCTATAATTTTCCTCAGGACCGGCTCACCGATCACCGCATCGGTCTCACCGAACACAATCTCCCCGGCATCCTCGACGGCGATTTGGACCACATCATCGACGCGCTCGTGCTGGCGGACCAGACGGAAAAGTTGAGGGCGGCGGGAGTGGAGATGGCGTGAGGGAGAGACGGAGAG
>JACQWQ010000273.1 GCA_016209205.1 Chloroflexota bacterium | reverse complement strand
TGTATTGGCTGTACGCGGTGGCGCGACCGAGATATTTAGCGCGGTTGCGCAAATTACAGAGCAGCTCATTAGAGTCATTATGATACGCATCGAACGCGTCAAGAGCTTGTGGTCAGAACGCCAAGCTCGGGGATAGGTTTGCCCGTTGCTTCGCTGTATAACACATCGGGGTCGAGGTCAACGTCATTCGGAAAGACAATTGTCCCAATTTCTGGATCTACGCGCACTTGTTTGAAGAGAGAATTATCCTGTAAAGGCGCAAAGACTCCGCCGCGGCCCACAATTTTTTTTCTAAAATCGAGTTTCGCGCGCACCCCATCCGCAAAGGTCAATTCCAGAATATAATCTTTGATGTGCCGGACATGAATCACACGAGGAAACATGATTACTCCTTTAACGCAGTGGAGGTATCTTGCGCGGTGCTTGGTCCTGCCGCATGCGGTTCCAATTCTCACGCAGTTCGCGTTGGTGCAGGGCTGCCCATTCAAAAACCATCGAATTGGCGCGACTTGGCAAACTGCCCTCAAGTATGAGAATCGGGTCAATGCTCACCTGAGCTTCCTCTCCGCTGTAGATGGCATGAAAATGCGGCGGCAGATGTTCGTCATAGTACATGCGAACGATGATTCCAAAGAAGCGACTCACTTCAGGCATGTTTTCTCCAGCAGAAAATCTCTGTTCAAATTATATCACTGGTTGTAGATTGGATGATGATTTTGCATTCACAAAAACAATGAACCGCGCAAGTCTTTGCTCGACGGGCGCGAAACGTTTGCGCAAATAATTCGTATCACTTGCAACAAAACCCAGGAGGTAATCACATGAAAGAGAAAATTTTCGCGCTTGCCATGTTGGTCTTGATGCTCGGCATGGGACTGCTCTTGGAAAACATTTGGGAAACGCAGCGTATGGCAGCGTCCCGAACGTTTAATATGGCGCTTGTGGGTCCGACTCTGCTTTTTCTCCAAATCACTTTCGCCGCTACGTTTCTCGTCATCAGTTGGTACATCCTCGTGAAATGCCCGGCGAATTTCCTGATTCCAGCCAGCTATTTGATCGTCAGCGGCGCCATCTGGGCGTATTTTCTTGGAATGTTCTTGCCGCCCTTTCAACTCTTTCGCCAAGCCATGCCCCGCGCGCTTTTCGCTCCGCTCGTAGGGGACCTTTCGTTTGCACTCGAGTCCGCTTCGTTTGTGTTCGTCATCGGTCTAGTTGGACTGATGCGTCATTTGGCAAGCCGCGCTCGGCTCGCCCCACAGAAGAGTGAATCTTCAAAGAAAGATTCGCCAAGATTCGCGTAGATTCGCGATTGCCTGACCACGCTCAAAAGCGAAACCCGTCTCTCGCAAGACGGGTTTCGCTTTCATTTCACAGCTTGTCTCACAAACTCCACCGCCGCACGCAATTTTTTCTCGACGCGTCGCGGTCATGCCTCGGACAAACGATTGAAATCGTTACTACGGCTCGTTTTCTATCGCGTCCTTGACAAACTCCACCGCCGCGCGCAACTTTTTCTCCACGCGCCACGGGGTTAACGCGTCTATTGCTAACGGCGAGAGTTCGAACGTGAGCGTGCCGTCGTAACCGCGTGCTTTCAATTCACGCAGCAGTTCACGCAGCGGCAGGGTGCCCGCACCCGGAAATTGGTGCTGGCGAAAATAGCTGTGCAAGCGCGGTTGACTGCGAATCCAATGCGGCACGTCGGACAAATCAGAGAGATGCACGTTCGCCACGCGTCCCTCAAACCATTGGAGCGAGTCCAACAAATCCAATTCGAACGTGCCGACGTGTGAGGTGTCGAGCGTCATGGCGAAATCGTGTTTGTCGGCAAACTCGCGCAGTTCGGGCAGCGCGCGCAAAATGTATTTGTGATCGCGCTCGGTAAATTTGCTGCCGTTCTCGACGCCCAGTTTTGGTCCGTGCCCGTTGATGGACTTGCGCGCCGCGACGACTTTTTCCACATACTCTTTGCCTCTACCCTGCGCGTAATCGTACGCACGCGGTGGATGCACCACCAATAAACGCGCGCCGACCGCGTCGGTCAACGCAATCGCCTTTTCCATGTACGGCGCGTACGAATCATTGATCGTCTCCCAACCGGGATAGCCGTACAGGGGGGGGTGTACGGTGAGGACGGGCAGTTGAAATTCCTGCGTGAGTTTCTTGATGTATGCCGGTCCGCGTAAATCCACTTCGGGTCCAATGACCAATTCAAGCCCATCCAAGCCCGCGCGTTTGGCCAGTGCAAACGTCCAACGCAAAGGATAAAGATAGAGCGAGCCGGTCGAAAGTGACACTAACATTTGCATTTCACGCTATCCTATACAAACGATGCTGCTCGATGTATTCGGCAACGGCGCGCGGCACGAATTCGCGAATAGATTCCCCGCGCGCCGCACGCGCGCGAATTTCGCTCGCCGAGATATTCAATTCGGGTCCGCTCACAAACACGACTGCCTTTTTGACGCCCGGAATTTTCTGCTCCAACGCGTCGAGGTCGGCGAAATAGCCGGGCCGTTTCAGCACGGCGAGTTTGCACAGTTTCACAATTTCGTCCGGCTGACGCCACGTGGGCATGTTTTCCAGTGAATCCAAGCCCATGATAAAGAAAATTTCCGCGCGTGTCGGCAGGTCGTGACGCAAGGCGCGCAGGGTGTCCACGGTGTAGGACGGTCCGGCGCGTTCCGCTTCGAGCATGGAAATCACGAACGCGGGTTTGCCGTGCAGCGCGCGTTCCAGCATTGCCACCCGTGCCTTGAGCGGGCTGATCGGCTCGCCCAGTTTGTGCGGCGGTTGTTTTGCCGGAATGAAAACAATTTGGGCAAGCTGCAATTGTCGGCTTGCCGCGTCGGCGAGCATCAAATGTCCATTGTGCGGCGGATCGAAGGTGCCGCCGAGAATGCCAAGTTTCATGCCGGATTGGGAAGCGGTTCGTCGGCGGGCGTTTCAACATGCGGACGAAAATACAAAATGATGCCGAAACTCAACGGCAAGGTCAAAGTCAACGCCGCTTCCGTCCACACCGCGCCGACCTGGCGCACCAAAACGATGGCGATTAAATCCACGAGCGCGTGTATGGCAATCGCAAGCCACAACCAAAGGAACGCTCTGCGCGTAAACACTTGAAGCACGAGGATGGACATGGCGATTTGGAAAAAGATGGTAACAAATCGTTCGTACGCGCCCAGCAGCGGCGCCCACCAATCGAGCGCGGCGATTTGTTGGCGCGCTTGCGCGATTTGCGCGAGTTGAGCCGGCGGCAAACCCATTTGCGAAAAATCCATCGTACTAATCGCGATGATGTTGACGAGACCGAGCAATGCCAAGCCGCCGACGAGCAGCATGGATTCCAAACCACCATGTCCCGCGCCGTACATCAAACCCTTTGCCCACGTAAAATCTTGTTTGATCAAAAAGCGATAGCCGAGATAACGTCCGCCCTCTTCAAACAGTCCTGCCGTGAGCGCCAAAATCGCAAACCATGTGTACAAAAAAACCTGCGAACTTGACAATTGCGCCGCGAACAAAAACTGCGTGAGCTGAACCAACGGCACACGCGTCAACAATTGGGACACGAGAAACACCAGTGCGCCGTACAAAAACACGCGCCACGCGACGCGAAAGCGCCGCCAAATCAAAACCCCGATGACGAGCGGGAATATGATTTCGAACGCGACCGCAAACACATAGCTAATTAGAAAGCGCGGGTCAAGATTCATTTTTCATCTCCCCACACGTACGGAACGAACGCCGTTTCGTTCCCCCCCCTGAATGCTGCGGCGAGCGTTCAGTACGGAACGAACGCTGTTTCGTTCCCCGCGCATGGACAGGAACGTTACGGCGAACGTTCCTACAATGATCCTTCGCCCCACTCCACCTCCACATCGCCGATGCGTACGAAATCGCCTTCTTGAATGCCCGCCGCGCGCAGTGCATCGTTCACGCCCATCGCCTGCAACACGCGATGCGTGCGCCGTACGCCTTCGTCCTGATCCCAATTCGTCATTTGTGCAACGCGTTCTACTTTGACGCCGCGCACGCGAAAAATGCTCACGCCCTCTGCTTTGCCCTCCCGTTCCACCGTGAATTGCTCTTCGTCCGGCGTGGGACGGAACACGGGCATCGTTTCCGTTTCGACGATTTTTTCTTCGGGCGGCAGCGCGTCGAGGATCGCCAACGCGCCGTGCAATAATTCGCGCACGCCTTCTCCCGTCGCCGCGGAAATGGGAATGACCTCAAGGTCGGGAATGCTGTGGCGAGCGTCGGGAACGTCGCGGCGAATGTCAGGAACGTCGTGGCGAACGTCGGGAACGTTGCGGCGAACGTTCCGTACGAAATTTTCAAAATGCTCTTGCGCGTCGGGCAAATCCATTTTGTTGAATCCGACGATTTGTTCTTTGCGCGCCAACGCCGGATTATATTGCGCCAACTCGGCATTGATGGCTTGAAAATCCGCAAGCGGGTCTTCCGCCGCGCCGTCGAGTAAATGAATCAGCACCCGCGTGCGCTCGATGTGTTTGAGAAAGCGGTCGCCCAACCCCGCGCCTGCATGCGCGCCTTCGATCAGCCCCGGAATATCTGCGAGCACGACGCTGCGTTCGTCAATGTCCGCAACGCCGAGATTGGGGATCAGCGTCGTGAACGGATAATCCGCGATTTTTGGACGCGCGGCGGTGACAGAGGCGAGAAACGTAGACTTGCCCGCGTTCGGTTTGCCGATAATGCCGATGTCGGCGATCAATTTCAATTCCAGGTATAAACGACGCGCCTGCCCCGTTTCACCTTTTTCGGAAAAGTGCGGGGCGCGATTGGTCGAGGACGCGAACGCGGCATTGCCGCGTCCCCCGCGCCCGCCTTCCGCCACGAGCAATTCCTGATCTGGCGTGACCAGATCCGCAAGCAATTCGCCCGTGTCGGCATCGCGCACGACCGTGCCCGGCGGTACACGAATTATTTCATCCTTGCCGTACGCGCCGTTTTGATCTTTGCCGCTGCCGTGTTTGCCGCGCCCCGCCTTGAAATGTTTTTTGCGCCGAAAGGGCAGCAGCGTGTTGAGTCCCCGATCTACGCGTAACCACACATCACCGCCGCGTCCGCCGCTGCCGCCGTTCGGTCCGCCGTGCGGCACGTACGCTTCGCGTCGAAAGGAGACCGCGCCGTTTCCGCCATCGCCGGCTTGGACGTTAATGGTCACCTGGTCGAATAGAAAGTCATCGCTGCGTTCAGACATTCGTCGCATCATCGAATCGAATTCGACGTCTAAAGAAAGCGTTGAGAAGAAACAATGCGGGGGAACCGCCAAACGTTCTCGGCTTTGTTTCTCACAACGCCTTGTTCTGCCGTCGAATTCAATTCGATGGAAAGAGCTCGTCAATTATTGCGGCGCTTCAATCGTGATGGGAATGTCGTACTCGTACGTCGCAAGGATATGGTCTTGCTTGCCTTTGTTCACCGGTGACTCGCTCACCGTTTCCTGCCGATACGCGCGTTCGTCCAACGCCCCGATCCAGATTTTACTGCTGCCTTCTATCGCCTGTTCCCCCGTACCCACTTTCGTCTTGTAGGTATAGACAAACACCGGTCTGCCATCCAGCAATTCGGCGCCGACGAATTGGACCGAATCTACCTGAATGAGTTTGAGCATTTCCTCAATCGCCTTGGGGTCGAGAAAACCAAAGAACATATCAGCCGCTTCGACACCCTGCGCTTCCCACTTGTCGCCAACTTTTTGCCACGCACCCTTGCCTTTGATGGCGATGTATTCGTTACCGTCGGGCTGGACGACATGCAGGCGATCAGGTTTCACATACTCTATCAGGAGCGTAATGCTACTGCCGTCCGCAGCATCAATGACCGTTTTGGCGCGCACGCTAGCCGCTTCGAACGCTTTCAGACTTGCTTTTTTCACGACATCGAGCGGCGCGCCTGCGGGTGGTTTCAAATCTCCCGTGCCGCCGGTGGCAACGGTTGGAGCTGTCGCTTGGGTTGGCGCGGCGGTGGGGACTGCGGGCGCGGCAGTCGCGGATAGTACTGTCGCTTGCGGCGCGTTAGTCGCTTGCGGCGCGTTGGTCGCCTGCGGCGCGTTGGTTGCTTGCGCCAGAGTTGGCGGAACATTGGTCGCCGGCGCGGCCGCGCCGCCGCAACCAATCATTCCGACCAAAAGCAATCCGAGAGCGAAATTGAAAATGGGTTTCATGTTTCCTCGCTTTCTGCCCCCTCACCCCCGACCTCCCTCGTCAAGCTCGGGACAGGCACTCTCCCTATGGACGAGGGGAGATTTCCGTCGTTGGGAACAGCGTTCATGTGGACTAACTCGAACGACAACATTATAGCCGTTGCGGCAAAAGCGCACCAATTTTGAGGCGTCAAACGCGCGTGATGTCAAGACCCCAAGTGTTTTTCAACACCCTTGGGCCTCGAGTCGCGCGGCGCGACAAAACACTTGGGGTCTGGCGAGCTTGGCGTTTTGGGTCTTGACAAAATCGCGTTCGCGGGTATAATATATAAAGATTTATATATAAGGAACTATATATGGCACTCAAATACGCCCTGTTGGGCTTTATCCGTTACGCGCCGATGACGGGCTATGACTTGAAAAAGTACATGGAACTCTCGACGCGGTATTTTTGGACGGCGGAGCTGGCGCAGATTTACCCGACGTTGAAACAGCTCGAAGACGCGGGCTGGATCGAATCGGAAATCGAGCCGCAGGTGGGCAAGCCCGACAAAAAAATCTACACCATCACCAAAGCAGGCAAAAAGGCGCAGCAAGAATGGCTCAAGCAACCGCTCGATTTCCTGCCCACGGTCAAAGAACCCGTACTGCTGCAACTTTTCTTTTCCGGGGTTTTGGACAAAGAGACAATTTTGGCGCAGCTCCGCTTGCAGCTCCAAGTGCATCGTGACCAGGTCAAGGTTCACCAAACGGAAATCAAAGACGCTATCCAAGAAATCACTTTATTCACCAAGCTGCAACGCGACGGGGTCATGTGGGAACTGGTGCGTGAATTTGGCGAAGGGTACGAAAAACAATACGTCAAATGGCTGGAACATGCCATCAAAATCGTCGAGGAAAAACTATGAATGAAAAATACGATGTGATCGTCATCGGCGCGGGACTGGGCGGCTTGGCGGCTGCTGCGCGACTCGCGCGATTGGGCAAACGCGTGCTGGTGTTGGAACATCACAGCGTGCCCGGCGGGTACGCGCACGAATTCCGGCGCGGCAAATTTCGGTTCGACGTCGCGCTGCACGCCCTGGATGGGATGGCTCCGGGGGGGTGGGGCTATGACGCGATGAAACAAACGGGCATTCAAAACCGTTTGCATCTGCATCGCCTCGACCCGTTTTACACGTATCGCACGCCCGAGCGTGATGTCACCGTCCATGCCGATATCGCGCAGTACGAAAACGAATTGATCCGTCACTTTCCGCACGCGGCGTCCGGGATTCGCGCGTTGTTTGATGCGAGCTTGCGCGCGTTTTTGCAGACGCGGCGTTTGATGCAAGACCGCGCCGCGCAGCGCATTCCCGACGAGTTGATTCCTTCGCGCTACGGCGACGCGCTGGCGGTGATGAGTCAATCGCTCGCGGAATTCATGGCGCCGTACGTTGACGACCCCGAAGTGATTGGCGCGTTCACTGCGTTGTGGGGCTATTACGGTTTGCCGCCGTCCCAATTGAACGCGGCGACGTTCGTCATGCCGTGGGGTTCGTATCATCTCACGGGCGCGTATTATCCACAAGGCGGCGGACAGGCGCTGTCACGCGCGCTCGAAGCCGTAATTCGGGAAAACGGCGGCACGATTTGTTATCAACAAACCGTCACAAAAATTTATGTCTCGAACGAACGCGCGACCGGCGTCGAAACGGCAAAAGGGCTGCGCGCCGACGCGGACATTATCATTGCCAACAGCAATGCGCCGGATACGTTCATGAAACTCGTCGGACGCGAACACCTGCCGTCGGCGTTCGTCGAAAATTTGCAGACGTTGACGCCGTCGCTCGCGTGCGCGGTGTTGTATCTCGGCGTCGAACGCGATTTGGTCAAGGACGGCTGGAACTATCACGAATGTTATGTGAGCGAAACCAACGATCCCGAAACCGATTACGCGTACGTCCTGCGCGGCGATTGGGCGCACACGCCCATCGGCATTTCCAATTATTCCGCCGCCGACAATCCCGCGCCAGAGGGCAGCAGTGTACTTTCGATCTTCACCCTCGCGCCGATGGACTATCAAAATCAATGGGGCACCGGCGGTGTGTTGGACAAATACGGCAAGAACGAAACGTATTTGAAGCTCAAACGCAAGGTTGGCGAAACGCTGCTCGCGCGCGCCGAAGAATTCATTCCCGGTTTGAGTACCGCGATCAAATATCAAGAAACTTCGACGCCGCTCACCAACATTCGCTACAGCTTGAATCCGGGCGGCGCGATTTACGGCTTTGCGCAAAATGTCGAGCAAGCGTACGCGGGACGGCTTGCGCACCGAACGCCAATCGCCAATCTGTTCCTCGCCGGCGCGTGGACGTTCCCCGGCGGCGGCATGAGCGCGGCGATGTTGTCGGGCGTCGAAGCCGCGCGGCTTGCCATCGGACGTTTGGAAAACAAAAAGGTCAGCACCATGTTCATGCCCACCGAGTTTGGGCAAACGGAGGAAACACTATGAGCGAAACAATCTCATCCACCAACAGCAACGGACATCCAGCGCAATCCTTTGGCAGCGCGCCCGCGTTCACACTGGACGCCATCGGCACGACGCGCAAAGTGACGCTGCAAGAATTCGCGGGCAAACCCGTCGTCCTGGTTTTCAACACGGCGGATTCGGCGGAGCAAGCGAACGCGCTCAACACTGCCATTCGCGCGCAGCAGCCCGATTATCGCACGCTGCCCATTCTCACGGTCGTGGATTTACACAGCGTGCCGAAATTATTCCGCAGTATCGCGCGCAACGCGATGCAAAAAAGTTATTCGCAAGCCGTCGCCGCCGCGCGCGCGGCAATGCAAGCCGGTGGAATGCCAACCCCGGCGGACATGTCACAAGTGGTCACGATTCTGCCCGATTGGGACGGCAGTGTGACGAAACAATTCGGCGTCGGCGATGTGAGCAAAAACGCGGCGTTGGTCTTGGTTGACGCGCGCGGCGAAATTCGCGCGCGCGGGCACGGCGAAAGCATTGTGCCGCAAATTTTGAACGCGCTGACGGCAGCATGAAAAACCCGATGGGCAGGATTAACAGGATTAACAGGATTGAGGCGATGAACTGCATCGCAGGAATCCTGTTAATCCTGTTAATCCTGTCAAATAAACTGCGTATCGTGAGGATTAATATGAAGCAGCAAATTCTAATCATTGGCGGCACAGGCATGTTGGGCGCGCCGGTCACGCGGCGCTTGTGCGCCGAAGGAAACGCGGTCCGTATCTTGACGCGGACGCCGGACGCGGCGCGGAAAAAATTCGGCGCAGAATACGAAATCGTCGCGGGCGACGTGCAAGATCGAAACTCGCTCGCGCAGGCGATGCAAGGTTGTCAAGGCGTACACATTAGTCTCAACGACCGCGCCATTCCTGATTTGGAACGGCGCGGCGTGGAAAATATCGTGCAGGTTGCGCCGCGCGCGGGCGTTCAACGTATCACGTATTTGTCCGGCGCGTCGGTCAAGCAAGAAAATTGTTGGTACGCGGGCACCGCAACGAAATTCGCCGCCGAACAAGCCATCCGCGCGTCGGGCATTCCGTACACGATTTTCAAAGCGACCTTTTTCATGGACGCGCTGCCTCGCTTTGTGCGCGGCACGCGCGCGAGCGTCATCGGCAATCAAAGCAAACCGTGGCACTGGGTCGCCGCCAATGATTACGCGCAAATGGTCGCGCGCGCATACGCGGAACAAAAAGCGGTCGATCAAGACGTGTACGTTTTGGGTCCGCAAGCGTTCACGCTGGAACAGGCGTTGAAAACATATTGTGCGCTCGTGCAGCCGAATGCGACCGTGAGTCGGTTGCCGCTGTGGCTTGCCGATTTGATGGCGCGCGCGTTCGGGCAAAAAGAATTGGCGAACGCTTTGCCCTTTTTTCGGTATACGGAAAAGGTCGGCGAAAACGCGGACGCCGCCGCAGTCAACGCGCTCGGCGCGCCGACGACGACGTTGGAGCAATGGTGTCAACGAATAGGAAACGAATAAACGAATCTCCGCGTGGGTTATTCGTGCGATGAACTGCATCGCCAGATTCGTTGACACCGAATTCACCAGCAGAGTCATTCCATTCGATGGTGAACTCACATACATTGGAGTCACGATGAAAGCTTCTGAATTCTCGAACACCAAGCGCATTGCATTTGCGGCGCAACCCCGGTTATGGCTGGGTTTGGGGTTATCCGCGCTTTCCGGTTTGCTGATGGCGGCTGCCATGCCCGGCATGGATTTCGGTCTGCTCGGTTGGGTCGCTTTGGTCCCGATGCTTTTCGCCATCGAGTCCCTGCCGGGCAAATCCGCGATTGGGTTGGCAATGCCGTTTGGCATCCTTTGGTCTCTCGCCGCGCACAATTGGTATCCCGATGTTTTGGGTCCAACGCTCGGCTATCCATTGATGTTTCTGGTCGGCACGTGGTACGCGCTGCTCATCGGTTTGGGCGTCATGTTACAGCGCCGCGTGCCCGCGCCGTTGAACCTGCTTGCGCTGCCCGTCGTGTGGTCAGCCGCAGAATTCGTGAGATACGTTGCGCCCGTCATTGGGGGCTGGTGGTTTGTCTGGCTGGCAAACAGTCAGTGGCGCATTCCACCCGCGCTGCAAATTTTGAGCGTGACGGGTTTGCCCGGGCTGAGTTTTCTGCTGATGCTGCCGAATGTTGCGCTTGCCGCGTTGTTGTGGCGCGCTTGGCGCGAACGCCGCGTCCATTGGGCAAGCCTCGTTGCACTTGGCGCGGTCATTGCGATCATCGCATGGGGCGCAATGAGCATCCCCGCAATTCCCTCCGACACTTTTACGATTGCGGCAGCGACCGATCTGGCAAATCAAGATCCTGCGCTGAAAAACCGCAGCGAAACATTTACCCAAAGCAAAGCGCCGTATGCAGATACAGCGGAAATGTCGCAAGCGCTTTTTGACGTCAACGCGCAATTGACCCGCCAAATCCAAGACGAAAATCCGGCGTTCGTCGTCTGGCCCGAAAATGAAATCGCCGACGCGGATGACAAACAATTCACGCGTCAAGTTGGAAAATTGGCGCAAGACATCCACGCCTATCTTGTCACGGATGTGGTGTGGAATACACCGACAGGAATGTACGATGCCGCGTTGATGATCGGACCGGACGGCCAAGAGGTCGGGCGGCGCGCCAAGATCAATATCACCAGCGGCGAAAAAGCATCTGGTTTTGTCGCGGGTCCCGAAACCTTTCCAGTGTTTGATACGCCGTTCGGCAAGGTGGGACTGGGCGTGTGCTGGGACCGCCATCCTTTGTGGATTGTGCGCGAATTGGCGCGGGCAGGCGCGCAAATCGTGCTCATGCCCGTTGACGATGATTTTGACGGCAATCGCAATTTCCCTCCCTATCATGCAGCGGACGGTGTTTTTCGCGCGGTGGAAAATCGTGTCACGCTGGCGTTGGGCACGACGAGCGGCATCTCACTCATCGCCGATCCGTACGGCAGAATTTTGGCGGAAGGCGCAATCAACGCGCGCGGCATTGTCGCTGCCAAAACATTCGTCACCGCGCAGCGCACCCTGTACACGCAATGGGGCGATTGGTTTGGTTGGCTCATGGTCGGCACATCCACCGTGCTCGCCGGGGCAACCTTCCGCTTCAAGAAAGATGCGTAAGGAGTTTTCGCAGCAATACGATCAATAGGCAGACAGATGCACCCGTAAGCGGGTGCATTTTTTATTGCGATTGACTCTGCTCTAGAGTTGGATACAATCGCGAGCAAAGGAGAACAAGATGAAATCGTTTTTTTTCACCGCGCTGTTCCTTTCCATGCTTGTCCTGACCGCTTGTAACATTTTCGCGCGTCCCGCGCCGCCCTCCGCTACACTGCCCGATGATATTCTGGCGATTTACCACAAGTCGGGCGGCATCATGGGCATTGACGACACGCTGCGCGTTGGGCAAGGCGGCTTGCTCGAACTCACGACGCGCGACGCCGTGAACAAGACGCTCAAGGTGGATGAGGCGATGCTCGTGCCATTGCGCAACGCATTGCAAAATGACTTTGGCAAATTTGATCCGCTCCATCAGACAGCAGGCAATGACCAGTTCATATACCAGATTACCGCGCGCGATGCGCAGGGCAATCCGAAAACAGTCACGACCATGGACGGCGCCAAACATCCGCAAGAGCTCGGTTTGATCATTTCGATGCTCGATCAACTGCGCGCGCAGGTAAAGTAGAAAACCGCGAATCTACACGAATCTACGCGAAAAGGAAAAAAGATTCGCGGCGATTCGCGTAGATTCGCGGTTCCTATCCTATGCGACTGACCAATCTCGTACAGGCAATTGATTTACACGCGGCAGGTGAACACGGACGCGTGATTGTCGGCGGCGTCCTCGATGTGCCGGGCAAGACGATGTTTGAAAAAATGCAGTATTTTCAAACACAGCGCGACGACTTACGCTTGCGCATGTTGCGCGAACCGCGCGGGTATCCCGCCGCGAACTGCAATTTGATTTTGCCGCCGACCGATCCGCGCGCCGACGCGGGTTTCATTATCATGGAGCAAACGGAATACGTTCCGATGTCCGGCACGAATACGATTTGCACGACCACCGCCCTGCTCGAAACCGGAATGCTGCCGATGCGCGAGCCGTTCACCGATCTGGTTCTGGAAGCGCCCGCTGGTTTGGTTTCGGTGCGCGCCCATTGCGCCAATGGCAAAGTCACCAGCGTGACGTTTCAAAATGTGCCCGCGTTCGCGGTGCATCTCGATACGCCCATCGAGGTGCCGCACCTCGGCACGGTCAACGTAGATGTCGCGTGGGGCGGCATGTTTTATTTCATTGCCGAAGCCGCGCAGTTTGGTTTGAAAATTACGCCTGACGAAGGTAAAGACATTGTGCGCATCGGCGAAATGATCAAAGCGGCGGTGCGCGAACAACTGCCGGTCGCGCATCCCGACAATCCTGAAATTCGGGATGTGACGATTGGCGTGTTGTCCGCGCCGTCGTCGTCGCCTGACGCGGATTTGAAGAATGCCGCGATTGTTTCCACAAACATATTGGATTGGAACAATCCCGCGACGTGGACGGGCGCGCTGGATCGCTCGCCGTGCGGCACCGGCACGTGCGCGAAAATGGCGACCTTGCACGCCAAAGGCAAACTCGCGCTGCACCAGGATTTTCGCCACGCGGGAATTTTGGGCACGGTGTTTACGGGACGCTTGATCGCAGAAACGCGCGTCGGGCCCTACCACGCGGTCGTACCGACGATCACGGGGACGGCGTGGATTACCGGCGTCGCAACGTATGGCATTGACCCCGACGATCCCTTTCCGAATGGCTTTGTGGTGGGGGATATTTGGGGAACGACATGATTCTTGTCCTTTGAGAAAAAAAGCACGAGGGGACTTGACGCTGCGCGCGGTATTGAATATGATACGTTTGTCACAAATAAGACACAATCGTTTTACAAGGCGGTCACCAAAGCCCGTCTGCTTTCACCGCCGTACGAGGATGAAATGTCGCACTCGAATCGCCACGTTCCCGCAATTGTTATCGGTCGGCTGCCGCTGTACCTGCGTGCCTTGACACAGCTTGCCGCTGAAGGGCGACGCGTCACGTCGTCACAGGAACTTTCCGAAAAGCTTGGTTTTTCGTCGGCGCAAATTCGCAAAGACCTTTCCTACTTTGGTGAATTTGGCAAGCAGGGCACCGGCTATGAAATCGAATATCTCGAACGGGCACTGCGCGAAATTCTCCAAGTGCATCATGTGTGGGAAATGGCGCTGGTCGGCGGCGGCGATCTGGGACGCGCGCTGGCGAATTATAATGGTTTTGAAGCGCGCGGGTTTCGCATAGCTGCCATCTTTGACGCCGATCCGCAAAAAATCGGAACAATGCTCGGCGCGTGGAAAATTCAGCCGATGCAAGAACTGCGCGAAACCGTGCGCGAGAAAAAAATTCATCTGGCAATCATCGCCGTCCCCGCGACTGCCGCGCAGCAAGTCGCCGCTGAGCTGGTCGAAGGCGGCATACGCGCCATTTTGAATTACGCGCCCACCACGTTGAGCGTTCCCCCCAAAGTCAAGGTCTTTCACATTGACCCCGTCGCGGGCTTGCAAAGCATGACGTATTATTTGTAGCTCCGCGCTCCTCTCTTCAACGCGTCGCGTTTCATCTTCTCCTCATTCACCAAGAGCTGGCAACCCAGGCACTGGCAATTCAATCTGGAATTTCAACCTGCGTAGGCAGGTTTCGTGCTTTCGTTGTGCGCGAATTCATTCGCCCAAAAATGTGACACGCGTGTGTCTGCGCCTATGTGTATCTGAATGTATCCGAATATCTGCCAGAATATATCTTCTGGGGACCAATCGCGCGCCAAGGTGTGTACCCAATTTTGACCTTACTTGGACTCGCAACTGATTTGATGATTTGTGCAGAAAATTTTCAAGGAGGTTCAAGGATGGATGTTCTGACTTTGTCGCGATTGCAATTCGCAATTACGACGGTGTACCATTTTTTCTTTGCGCCTCTCACACTTGGTCTCTCGCTCCTTGTAGCGCTGATGCAAACGCTGTACTTTGTTACGAAACGCCCCGTCTACAAAGACATGACCAAGTTCTGGGGCAAACTGTTTCTGATCAACTTTGCGATGGGTGTCGTGACCGGCATTGTGCAGGAATTTCAATTCGGCATGAACTGGTCCGAATACTCGCGCTTTGTCGGCGATATCTTTGGCGCCCCGCTCGCCGTGGAAGCATTGCTCGCGTTCTTTTTGGAATCCACGTTTCTCGGCGTGTGGATTTTCGGTTGGGACAAGATCTCTGCCAAAGCGCACCTCGCCGCGATTTGGCTCGTCGCGCTCGCGACGAATGTATCCGCGCTGTGGATTCTGATCGCCAATTCCTTTATGCAAGAACCCGTCGGTTACGTGCTGCGGAATGGGCGCGCCGAGATGAATGATTTCTTTGCGCTGCTGTTGAATCCCAACGTGTTGGTACAATTTCCCCATGTTTTTGCTGCGGGCTTGACCACCGCCTCGTTTTTTGTTCTCGGCATCGCCGCATGGCATTTGCTGCGCGGATCGAACGTGGAAATGTTCAAGCGCTCGTTCACTATCGCCGCCGTATTCGCGGTGCTCGGGGTGGGGCTTGGCATTTTGAATGGGCACGCGCAGGCGCAGCACGTGTATCAAACGCAGCCCATGAAAATTGCGTCGGCGGAAGGTTTGTTTGAGACCGAACAACCCGCGTCGTTCTCTCTGCTCACGATTGGCGACAGCAGCGGCACGCAAGAAATTTTCGCCCTGCGTATTCCGTACGCGTTGAGTCTGCTCGCGTGCAACAATCTGGATTGCGCGGTGCAAGGCATTAACAATCTGCAAAAGCAAGCCACCCAGCAATACGGCCCCGGCGATTACACACCGCCCGCGTGGATCCTGTATTGGAGTTTCCGCGCGATGGTCGGCGTCGGCTTGGTCCTGCTCGTGGGCGCGGTGCTCGCGTTGTTCTTTGGGCTTGGCGGGATGCTCGAAGGCAATCGCTGGCTGCGCGTGTTTCCATTCCTGATTGTGCTCCCCTACGTCGCGACGACCAGCGGGTGGATCATGGCTGAGGTCGGACGCGTGCCCTGGATCGTCTTCGGTCTGCTTAAAATCGAGCAGGGCGTTTCGTTGAATCTCGATGTGTTCAGCGTCGGGCTGACGCTCGTCGTCTTTACACTCATCTATGCCGCGCTGATGGTCACCGACATTTATCTCTTGGTGAGATTCGCGCGCGGCGCTGGCACACCGCAAACGCAAGCGGATCAAGAAAAACAGGCGTTTGTGTTGTCGCCCGCAGAGTGACGGGAGGGAACAATGGATCTCAATATTCTCTGGTTCATTCTCATCGCCGTACTCTACATGGGCTTTTTCCTGCTCGAAGGTTTTGATTACGGTGTGGGAATGTTGCTGCCATTTCTCGGCAAGACCGATACCGAACGCCGCACCATCATCAATACGATTGGTCCGTTCTGGGATGGCAATGAAGTCTGGTTGTTGACCGCGGGCGGCGCGACGTTTGCCGCGTTTCCCAATTGGTACGCCACCCTGTTCAGCGGTTTTTACCTCGCGCTGTTTCTGCTGCTGCTGGCGTTGATCGTGCGCGGCGTCGCGTTCGAGTTTCGCAGCAAAGACAAAAACCCGCGCTGGCGCACGTTGTGGGACTGGTGCATTTTTGGCGGCAGTCTCGTCCCCGCGTTATTGCTCGGCGTCGCGTTCGCGAATTTAATTCGCGGCGTGCCGATCAATGGACAAATGCAGTACGTGGGGACCTTTTTCGATTTGTTAAATCCGTACGCGCTGCTCGGCGGACTCGCGTCGCTCGCCGCGTTCGCGTTGTACGGCGCGATTTTCCTCGCGCTCAAGACGACGGGCGATCTGGAAAAACGCGCGCAGCAAGCGGCGCTACGTTTGTGGCTGCCCGCCGCAGTATTGCTCGTCCTTTACTTTGGCGCAACATATTTCGCGACGGATTTGGTTGCCCGCCTCGGCATCAATCCCGGCGTCATTCCCATTGGAATGATCGTGCTGATTCTCATCGCGGGCTATCTCATTCGTCGCAAATGGATGGGTTGGGCATTCGCACTGACCGCCCTTGCCATTCTGCTTTCGGTCGCGACGATTTTCCTCATCCTGTTCCCACGCGTCATGGTGTCGTCGCTGAACCCCGCCTGGTCGTTGACCATTTACAACGCGTCGTCCTCGCCCTACACGCTCACCATAATGACCATCATCGCGTTGATTTTTGTGCCCATCGTCCTGCTCTATCAGGCGTGGACCTATTGGGTGTTCCGCAAGCGCGTCGAGGCAAAACCCGAAGCGCTCACCTATTGATCGGTGGGTATCTATCTGGCTGGGTCATTGGGTCTTCGTCCCGCAGAAAATTCTGCGGGACGAATTTTTGGTAACGTATGCAATAACCGAATTGTTTCTGGAAACGGCGCCCATGTTGGACCGCAATCTGTTTCGGCTCGCACGTTCGCAACGCGCGCTTTTTTTTGCGACGCTCGCGCTGGCGTTCGTCGGCGCGCTTTTCATTGTCGCGCAAGCGTGGCTCGTCAGCGTTATCATTGACCGCGTTTTTATGGGGCAGCAAACATTGAACGCGATGCTGCCTGAAATTGGCTGGTTGGCGAGCGTTATGCTTGCGCGCGCGCTTGTGCACGGCGCAGGCGAATGGACGGCAAGCGCACTGGCAATTCGCGTGAAACAAAATTTGCGCGCACTGGTGCTAGAACATTTGTTGGCGCTCGGTCCGGCGTACGCGCGCGGCGAGCGCACTGGGGAATTGACCAATACGGCGGTGGAAGGCACCGAAACACTGGACGCGTACTTTGCACAATATCTGCCGCAACTTGTGATCGCGGCACTGGTTCCACTCGTGATTCTTGTCGCGGTTTTCCCGCTCGACGTTCTTTCGGCAATCGTGTTCTTGCTCACTGCACCGCTCATTCCCTTTTTTATGCGCTTGATTGGGAATGCGGCAGATACCTTGACCAAACGCCAATTTCAACGCGCGAGTTTGTTGAGCGCGCAATTTCTCGATGCGCTGCAAGGATTGACCACGCTGAAATTATTGAACGCGAGTCGAGCAATGTCTGTGCGCATTCAACACGCGAGTGAGGAGTACGCAAAGGCAACGCTCTTTGTGTTGCGCGTCGCGTTTCTCTCTGCTTTTGTTCTGGAATTGATTGCGACGCTCAGCACTGCCATCGTCGCGGTCGAAATTGGGCTGCGCGTGTTGTATCACCAGATGACCTTTCAACCCGCGCTGTTTTTGCTCATGCTCGCCCCCGAGTTTTACATTCCGCTCCGCATGTTGGGTTTGCGCTTTCACGCGGCGGCAGCCGGCGCGGCGGCAGCACAGCGCATTTTTGAAATTCTGAACACGCCGCTGCCCGCTGCGCCATCGTTTGTGCACAAGCCAGTGCTTGCGCTCAAAAAGATTCGTTTTGAAAATGTCGCTTTTGCGTACGCGGACGACCGCGCGGCGCTGCGTGATGTCTCGTTCGAACTTAGAGCGAATTCCTGATTCGTTTGTGGGATGGTAGGGGCAATCCCTTGTGGTTGCCCAACTGGAATGGGCGAGGACAAGCCGTCGCCCCTACGCTGACACCACCAATCAATTCGGAATCCGCTCTAACGTCGGCGAAACGATTGCCTTGTTCGGTCCGAGCGGCGCAGGCAAAACTACGGTCGCCCATTTGCTTTTGCGCTTTGACGAACCCACACGCGGCGCGATTTTCATTGACGACGTTCCTTTACGCGAACTCGACGCCGACGCATGGCGGTCACAGCTCGCGTATGTTCCGCAAGCGCCGCACTTGTTTCATGCCAGCATCGCGGACAATCTGTTTTTCGCGCGGCCTGCCGCAACGCCAGCCGAAATGGAACGCGCCGCGCGTGACGCGCATTTGCACGCTTGGGGAATGACGCTGCCCGAGCGATACAACACCGTGATTGGCGAAGACGCGGCGCGCTTGAGCGGTGGTCAGGCGCAGCGTTTGGCGCTGGCGCGCGCATTTCTTAAGGATGCACCCATTCTGATTTTGGACGAACCAACCTCGAATGTAGACCCTGAACTGGAGGCGCAACTGCGCGACGCGGTCACGCGCTTGATGTGCGGGCGCACGACACTGCTCATCGCACACCGGCTTGCCGCTTTGTATCGCGCCGACAACATTGTTGTGATTCAGAATGGGCGCGTGGTTGAAACGGGCAACCATCAAATGCTGTTACAACGCGGCGGAGTTTATCAAAAACTGGCGCTGGGGGCGGGTATGGCTCATGCGTGATTTTTTGCGCTCGACGAAATTGGCTGCGCCGTACAAATGGTGGATTTTGCTCGCCGTGCTGCTCGGAGCGGGGACAATCGGCGCGGGCATCGGCTTGATGGCCACCGCGGCATACTTGATTTCGGCTGCCGCACTTGGGCCCCTCCATTGCCGACTTGAACTTGGCGATCGTCGGCGTGCGTTTCTTTGGACTCGCGCGCGGCGGCTTGCGTTATTTGGAACGTCTTGCGCGCACACGGTCAGTTTGCGTTTGTTGGCAGCGCTGCGCGTATGGTTCTATAACGCGTTCGAACCGCTCGCCCCCGCGCGGGTGCAACAATATCACAGCGGCGACCTCTTGACGCGCGCGGTGGCGGATATTGATGCGCTGCAAGATTTTTACGTACGCGTGCTCGCGCCGCCGCTCGTTGCTATCGTCGTCGCGCTGGGCATGGGCTTGTTCTTGTGGCAATTTGACCCGCGTTTGGCGCCGGTCTTGCTTTTGGCTTGGCTGGTTGCGGGAGCGGGAGTCCCGGCCGTTGTGCTCCGTCTTGCGCGCGAGCCAGCACAAAAGTCGTCAGCACAGCGCGCCGCCATGCACACGCAATTGGTGGATGCAATTCAAGGCAGCCCGGATATTGCTGCGTTTGGGCAATGCGAAAATGGTTTGGCGCACGCGCACGCGACCTCTAACGCGTACGCGTCGGCGCAAATGCGTTTGGCGCAAATCAACGCGGTGCAAGCGGGCATCAGTCAATTGCTGCCCAATCTCACATTGCTGGCGCTGCTGGGGATCGGCATTACCGCAGTGAACGCGGAAGAATTCAGCGGCGTATATCTGGCGACTATCGCGCTCGCCACCGTTGCCGCGTTTGAAGCGGTGACGCCGCTGCCGCAAGCCGCGCAATCTTTCGAGCACGCGCTGGCTGCCGCGCGGCGCTTGTTTGAGATTGTTGACGCCGCGCCATTGGTTCAGGCCCCGCCTCCTGCCAAAGCATTTGCCCAAGCCGATTCCACCCATGCGCCGCTGCTCGAAATCCGCGATCTGAAATTCGCGTACGCCCCCCATGAACCGAACGCGCTGGATGGCATTTCTCTGTGTGTGCGCGCGGGACAAAAGCTTGCCATTGTAGGACCGAGCGGCGCAGGAAAATCAACGCTGGTCAATTTGCTGCTGCGTTTTTGGGAGTATCACGACGGCGACACTCTGCTCAACGGCAAATCGCTCCAAGCATACGCGCAAGCGGACGTACGCGCGCAGTTCGGCGTCATCACGCAGCGCACCTATTTGTTCAACGCAACCGTGCGCGCGAATTTACAATTGGCGCAGCCCCAGGCAAAGGAAAGGGAAATCATTGCGGCGACACAACGCGCTCAAATTTATGCCAAGATCGAAACGCTGCCGCAGGGGTTTGATACGCGCATCGGCGAGCGCGGCGCGGCGTTGAGCGGCGGGGAACGCCAGCGTCTCGGCGTTGCGCGGGCGCTGTTGCGGGCAACGCCAATTCTGATTCTTGACGAGCCGACCGCCAACCTCGACGCGCCAACCGAACGCGCGCTGCTGCAAGAGATTTTTCAAGCGATGCAAGGGCACACGCTGTTGCTCATCACCCATCGCTTGGTTGCTCTGGAGGCAATGGATGAAATTATCGTCATGAATCAGGGACGCATCACGGAACGTGGGACGCAGGCGGAATTGTTAACGCAGCGCGGACTGTTTGCGCGGATGTGGGAATTGCAGAACGCGCCGTTTGTGGAATGATTCTTCCCCACATACAACAAAAATGCCCTCCGCAAGGAGGGCGTGTGTTTTTGCAAGCGCGACAAACTCGCAATCAGGCCACCGCAAACTCTGTGTACGGGCGCACCTCTGGCGCATGAAAGCCAAGCACGATACGGTCTTTGGGAATGCCCGCAGCGACCAGATCATTCGCGATGCCGTGTTCCGTTCCATCGCGTTGAATCCACACTTTGCCGTCAATAATGTCAATGTGAATCAGGGCGCCGTGAATACGCTGTGCTTTGTCCCAGCCAACCGACATTACCAAGTAACGGTCAGCGGCGTGGTCGAAAATCGTCTCGTTCTGAATCTCGCCATAGGCATAGCGCACATGTGTATATGCCGAGAGCATCATTTCAATGATTTGGCGATACGTCTCTAGGGAATCCATCGCGTAATTACCTCCTGCTCCGGTTCGAATACAACAAGTCGAATCCGTTGATTCTCCAACAAAATTTCGCCGATGGGTTCTCGAAAAACATCAAGATAGACCGTTTCGCGGATTGCGAGATACAAAATGCGCTCGGGTTCGCGGCGCGCCAAAATATCGTGATACAAAATATATTGCCCTAATGCCTCTTCCAAATCATCCACTTCGGACGGACTGACGAAACTCTTGACTTCAACGGCGATCTTTTCATCGCCCTTTTCCGCTGCCAAGAGACGTTCCGCGCCCAAATCCACGTGCAAATCTTTCCGTCCCCATTTTAGCGTGAGCGGGTCATGCGTAATCGTCCAGCCGTCTTTGATGAGGGCGCTTTTCACAACCTCGTGGTACAAATCGCGTGAGGGCATACGCCAAAAAGTATATTCCCGCTCTTGAGACGTGTCAAGCAATTTTGGAGTCCAAAACAAAACGCTCAAACGAGTTTCGCCGCCATCTGTCGCAGCGCAGCATCTTGATCGGGGCGTAAATACACCTGCAATGGACGTTCGCGTAATTTTTTCATACATCACCTTTTGTTACACATATACGTGGCAATATTATACATCACTTTTTTGTGGGAACTCGCGCCACATTTCATACCCCCCAAAAACAAAACGCCGTAGCATGTCGCCACGGCATTTTTCAATCTGCAATCTAAAATCTGAAATCTGAAATGGGCGCTCACACGCCGCTATGGGGTACCCACAAGGGTTCGCCCCTACACCTGCACCATGCTTTTCCGTACCAACTCGAGTTGTTCCACCGCGCGCCCCGCGCCAATCGCGACGCACGCAATCGGATTTTCGGCAGGGTAGCACGGCACGCCGGTCTCGCGCGTGAGGTAGCGGTCGAGATTGCGCAGCAACGCGCCGCCGCCGGTCAAGACCATGCCGCGATCAATAATGTCGGCGGCAAGTTCGGGCGGTGTTTTTTCCAAGACCGAACGCGTGACGCCCGCGATCGCGGCGAGCGGCTCGGAAATCGCGTCAGTCACTTCGCCTGCGCTGACGCGAATTGTGCGCGGCAAACCGGCGACTTGATCGCGTCCGCGCACTTCCATTTGCACGTCTTCTTCGAGCGGCAGCGCGGAACCGATTTGGATCTTGATGTCTTCGGCGGTCTGCTCGCCAATCATCAAATTGTATTTCTTGCGAATATAGTTCGTGATGGCTTCGTCAATTTTCAAACCGGCGACGCGCACGGACGACGAAACCACAATGCCATTTACGGCAATGACCGCCGCTTCACTTGCGCCGCCGCCAATGTCCACGACCATGTTGCCCGTCGGCGTGTGCACCGGCAGCCCCGCGCCCATCGCCGCCGCGAGCGGTTCGGGGATCAGGTGCGCGATTCGTCCACCCGCCGCGATGGCGGCGTCGTGGACTGCGCGCGATTCTACGGTAGTTACGCCAACAGGAACAGAAATAGCGATTTCGGGCCTGACACCAACCGACATTTGAAAGCGTCCGCACACTTTTTGAATAAAGTAGCGCAGCATCGCCTCTGTCACCATGTAATCAGCGATCACGCCATCGCGCATCGGACGCATGACCTGGATATTTTCCGGCGTGCGTCCCAACATCGCTTTGGCTTCTTCGCCGAGCGCGACGATTTTGTTGTCCTGGATAGAAATGGCGACCAGCGAAGGTTCTTGCAGCACGATGCCGCGCCCGCGAACATACACGAGCACGTTCATGGTGCCGAGGTCAATCCCGATCTGTCGTACGAATACTGCCACTTTGTTTAGTGCGATAGTGAGTTAGTGCGATAGTGAACTAGTGCAAACTATTGCACGATGTCACTATCGCACTATCGCACTATTCCTGCGTTCCCCCGCGTCGTCTGCGCGCAACCTTTAAGCGGAGTTCGGCGCGACGGAAGGATTGTTCGATCAAAGCCGCTTGCGCTATATCTACACCGGCTTGGACTTTTTGTGCCATCAGTTCTTGGGCGCGCTTGCGCGCCTGTTCGGCGCGTTGTTCGTCAATTTCATCGGCGCTTTCGGCGGCGTCCGCCAGAACGATCACCTTATCCGGGCGCACTTCCATAAAACCGCCGCCAATCGCAAACGAGTAATCCGTGTTTGCTTTGCGATAGTGCAGCTCGCCAATCGCAAGCGCAGTAAGCAGCGGTTCGTGTTTCGGCAGAATGCCCAACACGCCGTCAATGCCGGGCGCGCTGACGTAATCTACGTCTTCGCTCACGACGACGCGCTCGATGGTCACAATGTCGAGATGAATAGTCATGCAAGTAGAAAGGGTAAACAGGGAAACAGGAAAACAGGTAACGCACGAAAAGATACCCGTCTACCTGTCTACCTGTCTACTTGCCTTCGGCTTCCTTTTTCAAATCCGCATCATACGCTTCGCGCACTTCGTCAATGCCGCCGCGCAGGTAGAAATACGGCTCGGGAATATCGTCGAGCTGCCCGTCCAGAATCATGCGGAACCCACGCACCGTTTCGTTGATCGGCACATACTTGCCCGGACGCCCGGTAAAGACTTCAGCCACGCGCATCGGCTGCGACAAAAAGCGTTCGATCTTGCGCGCGCGGGCGACGGTCAGTTTGTCGTCTTCGCTCAATTCTTCGACGCCGAGAATCGCGATAATGTCCTGCAAATCCTTGTAGCGCTGCAGCACACGCTGTACTTCGCGCGCGGTGCGATAGTGGTCTTCGCCGACGATTAACGGGTCGAGAATGCGTGAGGTGGACGCGAGCGGGTCTACGGCGGGGTACAAACCTTTTTCGGCAATCGAGCGTTCGAGCGAAATCGTCGCGTCGAGATGCGCAAAGGTGACGACCGGCGCAGGATCGGAATAATCGTCTGCGGGCACATAAATTGCCTGCATCGAGGTGATCGAACCGCGTTTCGTGGACGTGATGCGTTCTTGCAGTTCGCCCATTTCTTGCGCGAGCGTCGGCTGATAACCGACCGCGCTCGGCATACGTCCGAGGAGCGCCGACACTTCAGAACCGCTCATGACGAAACGAAAGATATTGTCAATGAACAAGAGCACGTCGCGCCCTTCATCGCGGAAATATTCCGCCATCGTCAAACCGGTCAAGGCGACGCGCAAGCGCACGCCGGGCGGCTCGTTCATTTGACCGAACACCATTACGACATTGTTGATCACGCCCGATTCTTTCATTTCGAGCCAGAGATCATTGCCTTCGCGCGAGCGTTCGCCTACGCCGCAGAATACGGAAAAACCGGAATGTTCGGTAGCGACCGAGCGAATGAGCTCTTGAATAATAATCGTCTTGCCGACGCCCGCGCCGCCAAAGACGCCGATCTTGCCGCCTTTGGTGAACGGCGCGATGAGGTCAATGACTTTCATGCCCGTTTCAAAAAATTGCGGCGTCGTCACTTGATCTTCAAACGTGGGCGCGTGCCGGTGAATGGGCATATACTGTTGCGCCGTGACCGGTTCGCCGTAATCAATCGTCTTACCGATGACGTCAAAGATGCGCCCCAGGGTGACCGGTCCTACGGGGACGGCAATCGCTGCGCCGGTATCGCGCGCTTCCATGCCGCGTCGGATGCCGTCCGTCGTGTCCATGACGACGCAGCGCACACGGTCGCCGCCCAGCTGTTGCTGCGCTTCGGCGATAATCGTGGCGCCATCGCGGTCAATTTCGACTGCGCTGTAGATTTCGGGTTGTTGTTCGGGCGGAAATTCAATATCCACCACCCCGCCGGTTACTTGAACGACACGTCCAATGTTTCCTTTTGCCATGTTTGAACCCCAGTGACCAGTCATCAGTGACCAGTAATCAGTAATCAGTGACCAGTTGACTGAACACTGATAACTGATAACTGACAACTGATTACTGGTGACTATTTCACTTGCTTGTATTCCGCAGCGCTTCGGCGCCGCCGACGATGTCTAGAATTTCTTTGGTAATAGATGCTTGACGTACCTTGTTGCGCAGTAAGGTGTAACTCTCGATCAATTCTTTGGCATTGTCGGTCGCATTGCGCATGGCGACCATCCGCGCGGCTTGTTCGGAGGCGCTCGCTTCGAGCAGCGCCTGATAAATTTGCACTTGGACAAAACGCGGCAGCACCTGAGCGAGAATCTCTTCCGCGCTCGGTTCATACAAATACACCTGCGGCGGACCCTCGCGCTTGATTTCCGCCTGTTCAATCGGCAAGATGCGGTGAATGGTCGGGACCTGGCGCAGCACGTTTACAAAATCGGTGTACGCGATGTGCACCTGATCCGCATTGCCGAGCAGGAATTCATCCAGCACTGCACGCGACAATGCGCTCACTTGGGCGATTGCCGGACGCGTGCCCATGTCGCTGAAATCGGCGACGACTTGTTTGCCAAAGCGGCGCATCAAATCGCGCCCGCGCTTGCCGACGGTGACCAGCCGGACGGGCTTGCTTTCTTTTTCAAACGGCTTGACAAAATCAAGTGTCTTGCGAATGATATTGACGTTGTACGCGCCCGCCAAACCACGGTCGGCGGTGTACAGGACCACCGAGATTGCATTGACGTTGGGACGCTCTTCCAACAACGGATGCAGCAGCTTGCTGCGTCCCGGTTCGGTCGCCACGTATTGCATCACCTGACGCGCTTTTTCAGAATAGCTGCGGCTGGCGAGCGTCGCTTGTTGCGCGCGGCGCATTTCGGCCGCCGCAATCATTTCCATCGCGCGCGTTACCTGCGAAATGTTTTTTACGCTGCGAATGCGTTGACGAATCTGACGTAGGGTAGCCATTCAGCAATGAACAATGCGGAATGCACAATGCACAATGATCTCTTGTTCATTGTGCATTGTGCATTCCCTTTATGGATTAAGCAAACGGAACTCGCCGGTCGCGCTGGGCGGGCTGAGCGGAACCAAGTTGCCGTCCTGATTCAAAACAACCTGGACGGTCCAACGCGCCAGATACTCTTGGCTGGAAATGTTGCCCGCTAACGCATCTGCCGTTGCGATGAGTCCGTCGTAATTCGGCGCTGGCGCGCGACGATTCACGGTAAACCGCAACGGGCCCCCTTGAATATCCGAGTCGCACGACGCCTGGACGAGATATTTTTCTTCGCCATAGTGTTCTTGTTGCGGGTCCACCAAACTCTTGACTTGTAAGGTCAACAAATAACACTCGTTGGCTTCCAAATCGCCCGCCGGTTCCCACACAAAAACAAAATCGTCGCGCCGCGCGACGCGTGTATCTCCGGTAAGCGGCTCGACCAAATTCGGCGCGCTGTACTTGAGTGCGACTTGAGTTGCCGTCGGTAACGCGGTTGGCTGACGCGTGACGGGCACACGCGTATTGGTTGCCGTCGCCGTCGGTGTGGCAGGAATCGGCGTGTTAGTCGGCGGCAGCGGCGTGACGGTCGGCGCAGTGGTTGGCGTCGGCGGCAAGGGTGTGTTCGTGGGCGCCTGCGTCGGTTTCGGAATCGCCGTCGGAATCGCGGTCGGCGCGGCAACCGTCGGCGCGGGTGTCGGCGTGCTCGCGCAACCGACGACAAACAAAATCAAAGCGACGAGTGAAAGTTTGAATTTCATATTACGGTTGGAACTCGAGTTCGATGACGGGGCTATTGGGACTCAACGGTACCGTACGGTAATGCACCCCGTCAGCGGCGCGTCCATTGTTTTGTACGACCCGCACGAGCCAGGTCAGTTTCAACTGTCTGGCTTCCGGCGCGAGCGCGAGGGTTTGGGCGAGAATCGTTCCGTAATTGGGTGAGTTGGTAAATTTTCCACGATACAACACAAAGGACAATTCTTTGCCTGTCGGTCCTGGGTCGCCGCAGTTCGCTGTATCCAAGAAATCGTCCCCGCGATTGCCCTTTTCAAGATTGGGCACTGCTAGTTCGACGTGCAATAGGTAACACTGATTCGGTTCGAGTTTGCCCACCGCCGCGTACGTGAATTTGATGTCGTTGCCATCCTTGAACAAGGTGGGTGGCTGCGGCGCTAGCAGCGCGGGCGCGTTAAAGCGCGTCGGCGGTTGGACATTGGTTGTGGTGCGGCGCGTTGCCGTCGGTTCCGGCGTCGCGCTTGCGGGTGGTTGCGTTGGCGCGGGAATGGTGACGGTGGGCAGCAATGTCGGGATGGGTACCACGGTTGCAATTAAAGTTGCCGGAGGCGATGTTGGCGTCGGCGTCGGCGTCGGTGGTGAGGAACAAGCTGTAACACTCAACAGCGCCAAAAAAATCAGCCAACATTTCATGCAGTTCTTTCGCCCCTTTTTCCCCCCCCTCAAAACGAATGAATTCGTTACTACCTAAAGAATGTATTTTGCAGCGCGCCGCTTGCCGGGCTGAGCGCCTCCACCGTCGGATGAACCGGGTCGGTCATATCCACGCGGCGCACGACACTTACGAACCAATTCATAACATATTCGGGCGTTGGCGGGATCACATTGTCCGCTGAAACCAAAAGCGTCCCATAATTTGGTTCGTCGCGAAAACGACCGGGTTTGACATCAAAGCGCAATGCTCCGCCCACTGCCGTCTGATCTCCGCACAAGCCCACCCAGTAATCTCCAACCCCGCCGGGTCCCGTCGGATTGCCCAGCGTCACGTCAATGCGATAGCATTGATCCGCCGCCAGGGGTCCTACCCCTGCAAATTCAAAACGCAGCGTATCGCCATCGCGGAATGCTTTGCCTTCAGGACTGCGCGCTTGCGGCGCAGCGAAACTCGACGGCGCAGGCGGATTTGTCGGTTCCGTCGTCGGCGTGGGTTGCGACGGAGGCGCGGTAGGTATCACCACCGCTTTGGTCGGCGCAACAGTCGGCTTTGCTTGAACTGTCGCGGTCAACGTTGCCGTCACTTGCTGCGTCAATGTCGGGATGAGCGTAATACTCGGCTCGGGCGTCTTGGTTGGTGCAAGTGTCGGCTGGCTCGTCGCCGTAACGACGATCAGAACTACGGGTTCTGTCGGCTGGATTGCAACGGTGGGCACTGCCGGACGTTGTTGGCAACCCAACAATCCCAACACAAAAACGCTGACGATGCTGACTAAACCCAACAAATGAATACGACTCATACGCTCTTTCACCATGACGAAATCTTGGACTAGATCACAGTTGTTTCAGCAACTCATCATACTCTGCATGCGGTCCAATCCAGTACCAAAAAACTTGGTCGTGTTCGCGCAAACCTAACGCGCGATAACCCAGACCGATGCGAACCGAATAGATCCCCTGCCGCCGGCTTACGCGTTTGAATTGCAAACTTGCGTGAAATGGGTCCTTGCGCCACAACTCGTACGCCCGATCTGCTTGCTGCCGAACTTCTGTGGGTAATTCTTCCAGTTGCTTGCGAAATGATTTGGTGACACTGGATTTCATGTTTTGGAAACTAAGATGGAAAAATACTATCGAGAGGTGTGATGTTACCATCCGAGATTTCTTGCCGAACCATTGCCACCATGCGATCCCACTGCTCATCCGTCGTCGCGTCGAAGCGCGCTTCCCAAGCCAGTTCATCCTCCAGCTCAGCCAACATTTGCGCCGCAATCGCATCTTGCGCATCCTCTGGCAGTTTCTCGATTTCGGCAATTGCTTGTTTGAGTAACTTGGTCATTTGGTGATCTCCTCCCCCTTGCTATTCCTCGACCGCAAGCTCAATAGTAAAAGTGGGCGAAGCAGGTCCACACACTGTGACGGTACCCACGGGTGGCTGTGCATCATCTCCTTTATCATTGAATTCGCCACTTGACATAATTACTTCGACATTCCAGCTTGCAGTGGTGTCATCACCCAACGTCAGCCCATATGTAGCTTGTTGTGTAAGCACTGCTCGTTTCTCTCGAAGATAGTCGTTATGTGAGATGTATAGTGCTTGGCTATTCGCAGGCGTGCGAATATTGACTCGGTATCCAATCAATGGACTCATCTCATAGGCGGCAATTTCATCCCATTGAAACTCAATCGCCCCGCCTCCACCACTGGCTCCTGGTAAAGCGCGACGTTTGGTCCCATTCTCTGGGAATTTCAAGTTCGTCACCTGATATGCTTGCCCGCAACTCGGCGTCGCAGTGGAGGTCGGCGGTTCGGCAGTGGGCGGTTCCGGCGGCGCGGTGGGTTGCGGCGGCTGCGTGGGTGCGCGAGTCACCGGGGCACGTGTGCGCGTCGGTGGTACCGCGGTGGGTTCGGGCGCATTGGGTGTGCTTGTCGGTTCAAGCGTCGCCGTCGCTGGACCCGGCGTCACAGTGACGGAAATGTAAATGATCCACGGTGTTTGCGTCGGCGCGACTTCCGCGACGCGCGTGCGCGTCGGCGCCGCGTCGTTGCTGTTACAGGCAATCCCTGCAATTGCCAGCGCGCCAAGACTTGCCAGCCCTATGATTTTTTTAACGTTCACGAGCAAAAGAGAACCCCACAGAATTTTCTGCGACAAGGCGCGTCGCAAGCGGATTTCGGATTTTGGATGGTCAAACATGCCTACGGTTATAAATCCAAAATCCGAAATCTGCAATTGCGCTGAATGCCAGCGCAAAAGCCCTAATAGCTTCCCGCGCGTTTGAAATCTTGCAGCGCGCTTTTCAACGCCGCTTCCGTGCTGCCGTCTATATCTTTGACTTGGGCAATCTTGCGTCCAACGTCGGGATGTGACGCTTCCATATAGCGCAAGAACGCGGTCTCGAACGCGCGTACTTGATCAATCGGTACGTCGTCCAGATAGCCGTTCGTGCCCGCATACAGGATCATGACTTGGTTCGCCAGCGAAACGGGTTGATACTGCGACTGCTTGAGCAGTTCGGTCATGCGCTGCCCGCGTTCCAGTTGGTCACGCGTGGCTTTATCGAGCGACGAACCGAATTGGGCGAATGCTGCGAGGGAACGATATTGCGCGAGGTCGAGCTTCAAACGGCCCGCAACTTTTTTCATGGCTTTGGTCTGCGCGTTCGAACCGACGCGCGAGACCGAAATGCCAACGTCCAAGGCGGGTCGTATGCCGGCATAAAACAAATCGGCGAGCAAATAAATTTGTCCGTCGGTGATGGAAATGACGTTCGTCGGAATGTACGCGGACACGTCGCCGGCTTGGGTTTCGATGATCGGCAAAGACGTCAGCGAGCCGCCGCCGAGTTCCTTGTTCAAACGCGCCGAACGTTCGAGCAGGCGCGAGTGCAGATAGAAAATGTCGCCGGGGTACGCTTCGCGTCCGGGCGGGCGGCGCAAGAGCAGCGAAATCTGGCGGTATGCCCACGCGTGTTTTGACAAGTCATCGTAAATGATGAGCGCGTCGCGAATCATTTTGCCGCCGACCATGACGCCGTTTTCCATGACCTCTTCGCCCATCGCCGTGCCGGCGTACGGCGCGAGATATTGCAGCGGCGCGGGGTCCGACGCCGACGCGCTGACGACGGTGGTGTATTCCATCGCGCCGTATTTTTCGAGTGTCGCGACAACCTGAGCAATCGTGGACTGCTTTTGACCGATGGCGACGTAAATACAAACCAGGTCTTGCCCTTTTTGATTGATGATCGTGTCGAGACACAACGCGGTCTTGCCCGTTTGACGGTCGCCGATGATGAGTTCGCGCTGCCCGCGTCCAATCGGAATCATCGAGTCAATCGCTTTGACGCCGGTTTGGACCGGCGACTTGACCGGTTGCCGCTGTACGACGCCGGGGGCAATGCGTTCGACCGGGCGGAACGAGGTGGAATCAATCGGACCTTTGCCGTCAATCGGCTGTCCGACTGCGTTGACAACGCGCCCGAAAAGCCCCGCGCCGACGGGGACCGAAGCCAGACGTCCGGTGCTGCGCACGAGGTCGCCTTCCTCCAGGTCTTCATAGTCCCCCATAATGACGACGCCGACGTTGTTATCTTCGAGATTCAGGGCAAGCGCGAGCACACCGTTCTTTGGGAATTCGACGAGTTCGCCCGCCATGACATTGGACAAGCCGGAAACGCGCGCGATACCGTCGCCGATTTCCATGATTTGTCCGACGTCCATTTTCTGTACCGGCGCTTCAAAAGTTTCGAGCTGCCGTTTAATCTGTTCGGTAATCTCTGCTACATTCAGAGCCATGTTACAAGTGACGGGTGACGGGTGACGGGTGAGGAGGCGCGGCGTAGTTTGCCGCACGTCACATCGTCACTCGTCACCTTAGGATTCGTCCAACAATAACTTGAGCAGTTTGCCATTAAAGTGCCCCAAGAATCGCCATTGTAAACGATTTCATGCCGGCTTTTTGTGGAAAAGTGCTCAACTTATTTATGGACGAGTCCTTACCCTTTATCGCGCGCTTTGCAATTTTTGTTTCATCACGGCGAGCTTGCCTGCCACGCTCCCGTCAATCACCACGTCGCCGATACGCACGACCACGCCGCCGAGAATCGCGGGATCGAGGCGATAGTCGAACGCGAGGTCTGCGCCGTATTGTTGGCGCACTCGCGCTTCTAGTTTCCCTTTTTCTTCACCTGTCAACTCGATGGTGGACGTGACCTGGGCAAATTTGCCCGCGCCGCCGTGCGCGACCATGCGATCAAATTCGCCGACCACATCGCCCAGCAGGTGCAGCTGGTTTTTGCTCGCAAGCAACAGCGCCAGATTGCGCACTTCGGGATCGGCTTGCGCCGGGACAAGCCCGTTGATGAGCGCCTTTTTGCTGTCGAACGATTCGCCGGGATTGTCGAGTCGCGTCAGCAAGTTGCTCTTGGCAAGGGCGCTGTGGAGCGCGTGCAAATCGCGCGTGTATTTTTCGACGGCTTTTTCAAAAACCGCGCGCGCGTAACTTTTCGCGAGGGCTTTATCTGCCATATTACGCTCCCGCCCCCTCCCGTGTCGAGGCAGGTTTTCGTCCGTTCGCGCCAAAATCCATTTCGTTCAAGAAATTCTCGACGAGTTGGCGCGATTTGCGGTCATCCAAATTTGCGCCGATGACGCGTTGTGCGCCGAGCACGGAAAGGTCAATGACTTGTTGGCGCAATTCCGACACCATCTGTTTGCGTTCATAATCGAGTTCGCCGCGCGCTGCTTCCTTGATCTTGGCCGCTTCGGCTTGGGCTTCGGCAAGAATGCGTTGCCGCTCTTGCTCGGCGGCTTGCTGCGCGGATTGCGCGGCAACTTGGGCTTCGCGGCGCGCTTCATCCAGGCGACGCTCGAAATCTTTTTGCTGCGCCGCCGCGTCCGCTTTGACCTTGTCCGCATACTCGAGCGATTCGGCAATTTTCCTTTTGCGTGTCTCGAGCATGTTCAAAATCGGTTTGTAGGTGAATTGGCGCAAGATAAAGAGCACGATCAAAAAGCCCGTCAGCTGCGTCAAAAACCACGGCAGATTGATACCAAGTTTATCCATATCGGTTTTCTCCTGAACGTGACGGGTTACAAGTGACGAGTGACAGGGGAGGTTTCAAGTCTCACGCTTCACGTTTCACGTTTCACGCTTAACGTCTCACGTCTCATGTCACTTGCTACTTGTCACATGTCACTCTAAAAAATACCAAAACCGATCAGGAATGAAATGACGAGACCGAAAATCGCCAACGCTTCGGTAAACACGATGCCGATAAACATCGTCGTCGTCAACGTTCCAGCCGCTTCGGGGTTGCGCCCGATGGCTTGCAGCGCGCCGTTTGCCACCAAACCAATGCCGATGCCGGGACCGATTGCCGCCAGCCCGATCGCCAATGCCGCGCCAATTAACTGTAGACCATGATCTGTCATTCGAGTCCTCCGTGAATGGATTTCTGATTTCTGATTTTTCATTGGGTCAGCCAAATCAAAAATCAACAATCACAAATCATAAATTTATTAGTGGTGTTGCGCTTCGTGACTTTCGCCGCCGTGCTCTGCCGTCGCCAAGCGCATGAACGCGACCGTCAACACTGCAAACACGAACGCTTGAATAAACGCGACGAAAAACTCCAAGCCGTAAAAGGGAATGGGCAGCGCAAAAAATAGAAACGCCATGATGAGCAAAATCACTTCGCCCGCAAAGATGTTGCCGAAAAGACGAAAGGTAAAGGCGATGATTTTGCCGAGTTCGCTGACCAATTCGACCGCACCGACAAACGCGTCAATGAGCCCGAAGAAAAATTCTCCAATCTTAAAATGACCCTTGAAAGCGTCGGCAAAGAATCTTATGATACGTCCGAAACTGAAAAAGCGCGTCCAATAGCGCAAACCCTGCGCCCGCATTCCGTACACCTGCGTCATAATCACCGAGACCAGCGCCAGCGCGAGCGGGAGATTGATGTCTGAAGTGGGCGCACGCAAGATCGGCACGAGGGCTTGTTCTTCTTCGAGCTCTTGTTCCGGTACGCCTTGGGCAAGTTGGTTTTTGTGAAACAGCGAGGTGGTGTGAATGAAGGCGGGGGCATCGCCGAGGATAAAGATGCCTTCTGGTGCGGTGGGGTGTTTTTCATCCAACTTGATGATGCCAATCGAACCCGCACCGGGAATGAGACCGACAAAGTTGGAAACGATGACGAGGATAAAAATGGACGCGGCAATGGTAAAAAAGTCGCGCCATTTCGGTCCGGCAATCCCTTCAAATAGATTGATCAACTGCTCGATTGCCGTCTCCATGATGTTTTGCAGTCCCCCCGGCACCAATTGCAAATTGCGCGTGGAGAATACGGCGAGCAGGATGATAATGATCATTACGATAATCAACGTGATGATCGTCGGGGTTACGTCAAAACCCGCGAGGTTAAAGAGAATTTCAGGCGCGATGGCAACCGAAGCGCGGACGGCATCTACCGAAAAGGTCAGCCAAGTCTTGATAACCCCACCTACGACCAACAGGGCAATAATGGCAATCCAAACTTTGGGATTTCTCACTGGTCTCCTCCGACACGTTGTGAGTTATTTTCGACCCGCGTATACATCTCGGCAACACTGCGGGCGATGGCAATAATGCCAAGATTGAAACCCAGCAACATCATGGACAATGTAATGACCGGGGATGAATGAAATTGGCGGTCGAGCCAAATACCCATCAGCACGGGCAGCACCGCAACCAGCAAAACGACGACGGCGAGGTGCAAGACCCAGCGCCAATCAATCAAACGCCAATGGAACATCCTGATTCGTTCGCGCGCCCGCTCGACCACTGCCAGACACAAAAGCGCGCGCGAAACGCGCGCAAAAAAGAAAACGCACGACATTGTGCAAGGCAGCACAATTATATGCGAATCAATGCACAATGCAAAATGCTGCGAGTCGCGTATCGCTTCTCGCCTATCGCCCGTCGCGATTTTCGATTTGCCATTCGCGATACGCGATTCGCTATTCGCCTTTTGTTTGCAAATAGCGCGCCAGTTCTTCGCGCCCGATGATGCCAAGCGCCTGCTCACCCTGCACCACCGCGAGCGCTTCGCGCTCCCGTTCGGTCATCACTTGAAGGGCTTGCAGTGCGGGGGCCGTTGACCGCACTGTATTGTCGGGCGAAAGCGGCAGCATCGCTTGGCGTACGCGCGTCGTCTCCCAATGGGCGCGATTGAATTTTTCCAGTTGGGCAATGCCGATCATCCCTACCGCTACACCTTGCAAATCCACTGCCAATGCCGGGGCGCGCAGCCAGCTGCTGAATTGCTCCGCCAGTTCGCGCAAGCTCAGCGCCTCGCTCACGCGCGACGCGGGCGAGCGCATCAATTCGCCGACGGTGACTTGCTTTAACAATTCGCGCGCCAGCATCCCGTGATACGCGTCCCCTGCGGCGCGCCACAAGAACCATGCCATTAACAGCGCCCAGCCGCCGTCGTATTCGCCTCGCAAAATGAAAAACACGCCAACTCCCGCCATCAACAGCGCCAGTCCGCGTCCGCTGAGCATCCCCCAATACGTCGCGCGTTTCGGGTCCTTGAGCACTGCCCACACCAGCGCGCGCAGCACCCGTCCGCCGTCCAACGGAAACCCGGGCAGCAAATTAAACACTGCCAGCAGCAAATTGGTTTGCGCCAAATAAAATGCGACGACCGACACATACAACGCCAGCCGCGGCAACGGCGTCTGATAAAACACGCCGAGCGCGTCAAATGCTTGCAGCCAAATCCACACCGCGCCCGCAAAAATCGCGATCACAAAGGAAATGAGGGGACCCACAATCGCAATCAAGAATTCCGTCGCGGGCGAATCCGGCTCATCGCCAATCTGCGCGATGCCGCCAAAAATAAACAGCGTGATGCTCAAGACTGAAACACCGCGCGTGCGCGCCATCAACGCGTGCGCCAATTCGTGGGCAAGGACGCTCGCAAACAGGAGCAAACTCGCCGCCACCGCGAGCGCGATGAGGTCAAAGGGAATTCCGCGACGCGGGCGCACGCCCAACTCGTACGGGAAAACGATAAACGCGAGCTGGTAGACCAGCAGCAAAAAAATCAGAAGCCAACTCGGATCAATCCGCAGCGGAATTCCGAAAATTTTCCCCAGCGTCCAGGGGCGAGTCAAAAACATGCGGTGTGATGAAAAAAGCGCGGGGTGAATCTGCCCCGCGCTTGGGTCGCCAAAAGACCTTCGAGGGTTTTGAAGAATTCGCGTCAATTTGGCCCATCGCGACGGAATTGCAGGCGATTCCACAAACCATCGAAGGTCTTTTTCCTTTGGGCAACTCAACGATAGCAACGTCCGGGCGTCCGGCCTTGCAAGATGCCGACCGGATTCCGATGCACGCCATTCACGATAATTTCAAAGTGCAAGTGCGGACCCGTCGAGCGTCCCGTACTGCCGATACGTCCAATGAGCTGTCCTTTTTGCACCGACTGCCCGGCTTGGACCGCGAACGCGCTGAGATGCGCGTAACGCGTCAGCGCGTTGTTGCCGTGATTGACAAGGATCATGTTGCCGTAACCGGAATTGTCCCAACCGACGAAATCTACAAACCCGGCGTCGGCAGACACGACGGCAGTGCCTTGCGAGTTTGCCAGATCAAGCCCGGGATGACGCGCCCAAAAGTATTGACTGATGCACGCGGCAGTGGGCCACTGGAAATTCGCCGTGCCTTTGAGCGCGCCCTGCGGCGTCGTTTTACTATACTGCACTTGACGAATCACAATCGGCTTGCTCCCACCGGGGACCATGATAAATGCGCCGATTGCCAATACCGGCGGCGACGATTTGAAATCGTGAATGGATTGATTGAACGGATCATTCAAAATATCATTCGGCTGTGCTTTGAAGCGCGCGGCAATCGTCTGAACCGTTTCTCCTTTGGCGACCTGGTGCAACACGCCGCTAACTGGTGGAATGTTCAACGTCTGCCCGACTGTCAACGCGTCGGGATTTTCCTCGAGTTTTCCATTCGCCCAAATCACCGAATCGGGCGTCACACCAAAACGCGCCGCAATGATACTCACATTATCGCCGGGCTTGACGCTGTACGTCGTCACGTCGCGGCGTTCTTTTTTCGGCTGAATCGTAAAGGGAACTGCCGAAAGCGTGAGATCACTTGGGACGCCGGTTTGACCCAAATTCACGTCGGGCAAATCGGACTGCACTTGCGGCTGGTCGTAATTGCGCGGCTGCCGCGCGGCGCGCAGTTGGATGCCGCTCAACAGCAAACCAATCAACACCAGAGCAATGATACCCAGATGAGCAGTCAACCGCGTGAGCAGCGGAACGTTGTTGCTTTGTTCAGCGCGAAACTGTTCAAAGCGTTCGGCGACGCGAGTGGAAAGGGTGGTTACGCGCGTTTGTAAAGAGGATGATGGGTCTTGCATCAATGATTTTGTTTGTCATGTCGAACGGAGTGAGACATCCTTCGACCATGCTCAGGACAGGTTCTCGCTCTGCTCGAGGTGACAGCGCGGCAATCTAGAAATCGTCGCGATTCAAACTCTGCAAAAAGTCGCGATTGGTGCGCGTCTTGGCCATGCGTTCCACGACGAGTTCGATTTCTTCCGGGCCGCCGCCCATTTGCGACAACATGCGGCGCAACGTCCATACGCGCGGCAGCAAATCTTCGGCGATCAGCAATTCTTCACGACGGGTGCTGCTGCGTTCCCAATCAATTGCGGGATAAATACGGCGATCGGAGAGTTTCCGATTCATGTGCACTTCCATGTTGCCGGTGCCTTTGAACTCTTCGTAAATCAAGTCGTCCATCCGGCTGCCGGTATCCACGAGGCACGTCGCAATAATAGTCAAACTGCCCCCCTCTTCCAAATTACGCGCTGCGCCAAAAAAGCGTTTGGGGGGATATAGAGCGGCAGGATCGAAACCGCCGGTCAAGGTGCGCCCGCTTGGCGGCACGACCAGATTGTACGCGCGCGCCAGACGGGTAATTGAATCCAGCATAATGACGACATCTTTGCCGCCTTCGGTCAAGCGTTTCGCGCGCTGCAAGGACATTTCCGCGACGCGCGTTTGATTCTCAATTTCGTCGTCAAACGTCGAGGCAAATACTTCGGCGTCTACCGAGCGGTCCACGTCGGTCACTTCTTCCGGACGCTCGCCGATGAGCACGACCATCAAATGCGAATCGGGATAATTTTCGGAAATCGCGTTCGCGATTTGTTTGAGCAAAGTCGTCTTGCCCGCTTTCGGCGGCGACACAATCAGACCGCGCTGCCCCTTGCCGATGGGCGCGAGCAAATCAAGGACACGCGTTGCCAGGATATTTTGTTTAGTTTCGAGCTTGTATTGGACGTTGGGAAAAATCGGAGTGAGTTTATCAAAGTCGGGGCGCTGTTTGGCAGATTCGGGGTCAATCCCGTTGACGGCTTCGACGCGCAAGAGTCCGTAATACTTTTCGGTGTCCTTGGGCGGACGGACTTGGCCGATGACCATGTCGCCCGTTCGCAGACCAAAGCGTCGTATTTGCGATTGCGAGACATAGACATCTTCATCGCCCGGCAGCAGATGGTCCGAGCGCAAAAAGCCGATCCCATCTTGCACAATTTCGAGCACGCCGCCGCCAAAAATCAAACCTTCGCGTTCGGCTTTGGCGCGCAAGAGGCGAAATATCAAATCGCTTTTTTTCAGTTTTGACGAGCCGGTAAGATTTTGCTCTTTGGCAAGTTCGCGTAATTCGGTCAGCGACTTGCTGTCGAGGACGGCATAGTTGAGATTGTCATTCGCTATGACATCGGGGTTGCGAGGCATGTGTTAATCGTTTCCTTGTGCGTTTCGCTCAACGCGCGCAGGGGAGTTGTACCGTCGCGAGAGGATTCAATGTGTCGCACCGCAGTCCTAATGACTGCGGTTTGGTGCAATTTCAAGCAACGCATTTGCCGCCGAATCGCGTAGCAAATCCGTCACAGCGCGAGTTAGAGTGCGAACGCACCCGGGGTAGTCGCAAGCAGGTTTTTCCGCAACGCGCAGCCGCGCCGTTTGGAAATCGCGTGGAGAAAGCATCCGCGTGACCGCTTGCGAGTTTTCCACTATCGAGTGATGAGGTTTGACATCTTGTCAGGTGAAAATCAGTTCTTGCTCAAGCGAGATACAGTATTCTGACTGGCAAATAGATTCGGATGTACTTGCATCCAAGTATCCTTGAGGGTTGGTTCTGCCAGTCAGGACTAGATGAGATGATGTTGTGTGGGGCAGTTACGTCCATCGAGAGGTCGAACAGATGCTGCTTGTCCGTCGAGTGGGCGACGAATCAGGAACAGACAAAAGTATAGCAGTTTTTGGGTTGGGCGTCAATTTTTGTGCTGGTTTTTCTCCTCAGGTTGCGTTCCCTCCAAACTCACTCTATAATATCCGCGATTTCGCATGTCCTTCACGATTTCCGATATTTCCGATCTGAAGCGCCTGCTCATCGAACATCCCGAATGGCGCGCCGAACTACGCGCACTCATTTTGACCGACGAGCTCGTGGCGCTGCCGCGCGCGTTTGCGGAGGCGCGCGCCAGTTACGAAGCGCGATTCGAGCGTATCGAACGCGCGTTGGCGCAACTGACGGAACGCGTGGATGAATTGGCGCAGACCGTTGGGCAATTGGCGCAGGCGCAAGCGCGGACTGAATCCTCTCTGCAACGACTGATTGAACGCGTGGACAGGATTGCCGACAAGCAGGGGCTAATGCTCGGCAAATTATTGGAACGCGAATATGCCGACCACGCGGCAGCATACTTTACCGACTATTTGAAACGCGTCCGCGTTGTCTTTCCCGCGCAATCGTTTGACGACACCACCGAAGAAATCTTGTACGAGCGGCTTTCGCCCGCGCAGCGACGCCAAGTAACGCGGCTGGATGTCCTCGCCAGAGCCAAGTTGATTACCGCGCGGGAACCTACTTCGCCAGACCTTTGGGTCGCCATCGAGGTATCGTCAGTGATTGACCGCAGTGATGTTGAACGTGTGCAAGAGCGTGCAGCAATGTTGCGAGAAGCCGGGTTACGGGTAATCCCAGTTGTCGCAGGACAGGATATTACGCTCGGAGCAAAGGAAATGCTTGAACAAGCGCCGGTCTTGCTACTTCTTGACGGCAAAAGTGAAGGATGGGAACGCGCGCTCGACGCCGCCTTGCGCGATTAGAAAACTGCCGAACCAAAATGGTTCGGCAGTTTTTTATCCGGCTCTTTCGCGTTCCGCCAGGCGCGCTTTTTGGTCGTGCAAAATCTGTGCAAGTTTTTCAGAGCGATGGATCGCCTGAATGCGGCGCATCGTGCCGCTCTCCGAGCGCATCGCCAGCGACTCGGTGGTTGCGCCGCCGGAGAAATATTGCACGCCCTTGAGCAAATCGCCGCCGGTAATACCGGTCGCGGCAAAAAAGACATTGTTGCTTTTCACCAATTCACTGCTGGTCAAGACCTTGTTGGTGTCATAGCCCATTTCTTCCGCAACGCGTTTTTCTTTTTCATCGCGCGGGTACAAGCGCGCGTGAATTTCACCGCGTAAACACTTTAACGCCGCCGCCGAAATCACCGCTTCGGGCGCGCCGCCCGCACCCATCAAAACGTCCACCCCTGTATCCGGCAAACATGCCGCAATACTCGGCGCTACATCGCCATCGGTAATCAATTTCAACCGCGCGCCCGTGGCGCGAATTTCCGCAATCAATTGTTCGTGACGCGGGCGGTCCAAAACCACGACCACCAGATCGCTCACACTTTTCCCATTCGCGCGGGCGATGGCATTCAAATTATCGGCGACTGGCGCATTCAAATCAATCACGCCCGCGGCGCTCGGTCCGACGGCTAACTTGTCCATATACACAATCGGGCCCGGGAAAAACATCGAACCACGTTCCGCCAACGCGACCACCGCCAACGCATTGGGCAAACCCAGCGCCAGCGGACGTGTGCCATCAATCGGGTCCACCGCAAGGTCGGTGCGGGGCACTTCGCGGCCCGTATTGGAATTGCCAATGCGTTCCCCGTTGAACAACATGGGCGCTTTGTCCTTTTCGCCTTCGCCAATCACAATTACGCCATCCATCTCGATGCTGTTGAGCATGAGACGCATGGCGTCAACGGCGGCTTTGTCCGCGTCGTTCTTTTTGTTGCGACCCATCCATGGCGCGGCAGCCAGCGCCGCCGATTCCGTGACACGGACGAGTTCCAATCCGATATTACGATCAGGTATGCTTGACATCGTTGTCTCCTCTCGGATTTTCCATCCTTCCCAATCGGGTCAGGATATGCTTTCGATTTACGGTTTCTGCTGAAACACTCGTTGCGCATTATGATAAATCAGAAATCATAAATCGGCAATCATAAATCGCCGGCGCGCCAACACCCACAACGCGCTTGCCTCGACACACACGCCGACGGTGTACGCCAGCGCCAAACCGGGCGCGCCCCACACATCGCGCCACCACAGCATCAACACAACCCGCAGCGCCATCGCGCCGATGGCGACAAACATCGGCGTTTTGGAATCATGTTTGGCATAAAACGTGCGCGCTACCAGTTCCAGCAAAGCTTCGCCCACTATCGCCAACGCGTAAAATTGCAGCACGGGCGCAACCAACGCAGTGGATGCCGCGTCGAATGCCCCGCGTTCCAACACCAACGCGACGATTTGCCGCGCAAACAAAATCGCCACCAATGCCGCTGGAATGGTCAGCGCAAGAATGGTGACGAGCGCAAGGCGAAACAAACGTCTAAAGCCGCGCGTATCTTGCGCCGCCGCGCGCTGCGCCAATCGTGGAAAGACGGCCACCGCGATGGCTGTGCCGATCAACGTTTCGGGAAATTGCCAAAGCAAGTACGCATAACCCAACGCGCTGATGCTGCCTACACTGAGAAACGACGCCAGATTGTTCATGACGAGTCGCGTCATGCTCACCACATTCGTCGTGATGATACGCGGACCGAGCAGGCGTAACAACTCGCGCATACTGCCCTGCCCCGCGCCGAGGGTCGCGAACCAAATCATCCCGCCGCGAATCAACCCGGGAATTTGAATCGTGAGATGCAAGCCGCTGCCAATCACGATGCCCCACGCCAAACCAAAAATTCCCATCGTCGGAACGAGAAACAAAATCGCGGTAATGATCCCGATATTGTGCAAGGGCCCAGCGAGCGCGGCGAGCACAAACCGATTTTGCGCGTGCAGCACACCGGTCACCGTGCCGCTCACGCCAAACACAATCGCGGCAATCAACACGATGCGCATCAAACTCGCCGCCAACGCGCTTTGGGCGGCGTCAAAACCCGGCGCAATCAAATAGTCAATCAACGGCGCCGCAAACAGCATCCCCAATCCCGCGACAGCGGTCACGAGCAGAAACATATCATTCAGCACCGCGCTCGCAAACTGCCATCCTTCGCGCTGCCCCGCTCGATCGCGCACGAGATACGTGCTGAACACCGGAATAAACACGGCGGCTATCGTCGCGCCCGCGATCACCGAATCGAGCATGTCGGAGAATGTATTGGCAACCTTGAATGCATCCAATTCCGCGCTCGTGCCAAAGGCGCGCGCGATCAGAATTTCACGCGCGAGGCCCAACACTTTGCTCAACAGGAATCCCGCCGCGACCACGATGGTCGAAAGCGTAATGGCGCGTTCCGACAACAGCGATACAGAAATCAAACGCCGCCACAAGGGCAGCGTCACGTTATTGGAAGCGACGATTTCGGTCTGTTCCTTTTCCACCGCGAATCTTTGGTCTGTAAGGAATCTGTGTGTGTGCTCAGGGCTTGAGCGCGGCGAACGCTCGTCGCGCGGCTTGATAATTCGCATTGTACCGAAGCGCCGTTTCAAACGCCGCGCGCGCCTCAGCCGTGCGCCCCAATTTTTCGAGCGCCAATCCTTTGTAATAGTACGACTCTTCCAAATCGCCGCTCGGTTTCAACGTCGTGTCCGCCAGGGCAATCACTTCTTCATAGCGCCCGACGCGATAGTACGCTTCGTACGGACCGAATTGGTACCACATCATGCGCCACGGTAATTTCAAAAAGCGCGCTTGATCGAACGCTTGCGCCGCCGCTTCGTATTCACCCAACGCGACGAGCGACGAACCGAGATTGAACGCGGCAAAGCCGTCGTTAGGATTCGCATTCCATTCGTCTTGAGCGCGCTGCGCCGCTTGGGCATACATTGTCGCGTCGTCCACATCTTGGCCGAGGATCGCGTCGATAACCTTTGCTTGCACGTCGGTGTACACCAAAAGATAGGTGCGATTGAAATTGCGCCAGTGTCCGTCCAGCGCTTGCCACGTGACGCTTTGATTGGGTCCGTTGTACGAATCTTGCGCGGTGATGCCCGTTTCATCGTACCCTGTGAGCAGCAAATAATGTCCCATCCAACCTTGTTTTGCGCGCGGCGGGTCGTAGCCCTCTTCGATCATGACAGGAATGTTGTTCGACATCAATAGTTTCAAGCGCTCCAAATCCCCATTCACACGCACCAGCGCGCGGAATCCTTTCCGCCGAGCATATCCTACCAGTTCGTCGGGACTGACGTTACGGTCGTCTTTGTTCGGTTTCAAAACATTCGCGATTTCAATCTGTGTGTCCTGCGTGTATTGGTAGAACGAAAGATACATGCGCAACGTCGTCGGACCGCAGTTATTGAATCGCTGCGCTTCGTGTACAACACCGCCAAGTTGCATCGCGGGTTGAATCGGTCGGATGGTCGGGTAGTCAGGTGGTCGGCTGGTCAGGTAGTCGAGTGGTCGGCTGGTCGGCTGGTCGGCTGGTCGGTTGGTCGGTTGGTCGGCTGGTCGAGTTCCCTGACGGTTGTTCGGGACAAGGGTCGGCTGCTCTAGGCGCAGTGCCGCGACGGCAGCGGTTGTTTGTGTCGGCGGCGCGATTATGGTTGCCGTTCGCGTTGGGCGATTCGCGCTCCACGCGATGGTTGAACGCGCAGACACGTACGCATTGGAAAACATCGGTGTGGACACAAAATCCGGTTGGTCGGGTTTGGGCAGCATTTCCAGGACGCGCACCCGGGCGCTTTCCATTTTTAACTCGAGCCATTCGCCCGCTACCGTACGCGCAATCAAAGCGCCAACACATAGACCGCTCAACAACAACACGGTCAAGCCGAACCACAAGAGCGTGGGACGAACGTCGGCGCGGTTCGAACGACGCCGCGCATAAAGACAAGCATTCATGTCAATTTTCGATCTGGGGAACGCGGAAACGAACTCATCAAGCGCGGCGGTTTTGCAGGGCGAGCACACTCACGTAACACACAAACAGCAGCGCGCTAAACACAATCATAATAGCAACCGGTTGGCGATAGGCGATGGGGTGCAAAAACGGGGTCAGCGCATCTTGAAGCACCGGCAGCGGATCGGTAAAAACATCCCAGCTATTCCAACGCAAAAAACGTCCGAGGTAAATTCCGACGCCGTTCAAGTCAATCACGACCATGACGACAATCCAACTCCAAATTACGCCGAACGATTCCTTGACCATGCGCTGGACGATTTGCAGTGAAGCCACTGCGAGCAGCAAGCCCGTCCATGCCATCGTCGCAAAAAAAGCAACGTCGTACCAAAATGAGACCGGCGGAAATTCGCCGAGATTCGCCAAATCGGTCACGAGGTACGCCGCGTTCGGAAAGAACAGCAGCCACACCAGCGAAGGGATCACGTATTGCCACGCCGCCGCGCGCCGATCATGCAGCGCCGCCATTGCCAACGCGCACACGTAGGGAATCCACGCGAGGAACAAATTCCACATCAAGAAAAAATGCCAAAAGTGTCCGCTCCACAATGCGCGCCCGACAAAGAACGCGACGCCGAGCAAACTTGACAGGACGACGGGAATTACGAGCTGGTCATGGAGAAAGCGTTCCAACGCCAAGAAAGGGGAAGGTCTAGTCATTGTTTTGTACTCCTTGCAAAATTTTGGGATTGTATCTGCATTTAGACGTAATTTTTCCGTGAAAGGTTCGCCTTACAACAAGCGGACAAATCCGGCTTGCTCGAAATGGTGGTCGGTGGTCAACGCTTCCCGAATGTCCAAACGCTCCATCAGCACAAAACTCACCGCATCGCAAAGCGACCATTCCATGTCGAGGCGTTGACGCAAGCGCGCAAGCGCGGCGTGATGCAAGTCTTTATCCACCATGACGACCTCAACTTCTGAACTATCCTGCAAAGCGGCAATAAACTCGAACAAATGCGACCGCAAGAAACCGCGTGCGGTTGCAAGGGCAACCAACTCGGCAATGACGTAGCTATGCGTCCATTTCTCATCTGCGGCCAAGAAAAATTCGTGCGCTTTAGTAAAGCGCGTGTCCTTGCGGTCCATCATGCACAGCAGCCCAGATGTGTCAAGCAGCATCATTGTGCCTCATGCGTGCTGCCGTACTCAAGGGCGAGATCGCGGTCGATGCTCTCGTTGTCACTGCCCGTGGGATAGCCCAAAGTAACCGCGCCAAGCAGACTCCGCAGACGCGCGTCGGGCTTGAAAATTTTGCCCCCTTTTCGACTACGTGTTGTGCGCCCAGCTCCACCCCTCAAACGTGCGCGATGTCCATTCGCGCCATTCTTTTTCCCAACGGCGCTCCGCCGCGTCGTTTTCTTTTTTTCTAACTTTTCGACGCGCCTTTTCAATTGCGCAATTTCGCGCTGTATTTTCTTGACATCGCGCACCGTGACTGTACTGGCTGCCATATTCCACCTCCTACGATTGCTGCCGCGAACGTTGCAGAAAACACTCACCACATTTGACATTTGACGTTTCACGCTTTTCCGTCTTGTGTATTCGCCTTGCCCATTTTCTCCCGCCACACACGCAGCCGCTCCGCAATCTCGCGTTCGCTGCCCAGCGCGCCCGGGGTGTAATAAATTTTGTCGCGCACGCCGTCGGGTAAATACTGCTGCACGACGAAATGATTTTCAAACTCGTGCGGGTACTTGTAACCCTTGCCGTGTCCCAACGCACGGGAATCGCGTGATGAATCCTTGAGATGATTCGGCACGTCGAGATTGCCCAACCGTTCAATATCCGCCAATGCCGCGCCAATGGCGAGCGTCGAATTGGATTTCGGCGCGGTGGCGAGATAAATCGCGCACTGCGCCAAATTAAGCTGCGCTTCGGGCAAGCCGACGAATTGAAGCGCCTGCATCGCGCTGACCGCGACGACGAGCGCCAAGGGCGCGGCATTGCCGATGTCTTCGGACGCGAAAATAATCATGCGCCGCGCGATGAATTCCGGGTCCTCGCCCGCATACAACATCTTTGCCAAATAGTACAACGCCGCGTCGGGATCGCTGCCGCGCATACTCTTGATAAACGCGCTGATGGTGTCGTAATGCTCATCCGACGATTTGTCATAGCGCAGCACACGGCGTTGAATGGACTCTTGCGCAACCTCCAGATTCACGCCCGTCACGCCATCCGCGTCCGGCGCGGTAGATTCGACGGCGAGTTCCAACGCGTTGAGCGCGGAACGCGCGTCGCCGCCCGAAACCTCCGCGAGATGCTCCAACGCTTCATCCGTAATTTCAAGTTGGCGCGCGCCGTAGCCGCGCTCTGCGTCTGCCAGCGCGCGGCGCAGCAACCCCAGCGTCGCGTCCTGCGTCAGCGGCTTGAATTGAAACACACGCGAGCGCGAGAGCAGCGCGCTGTTGACTTCAAAATAAGGGTTCTCGGTCGTCGCGCCGATGAGGATGATCGTGCCGTTCTCCACGTGCGGCAAGAGCGCATCCTGCTGCGCTTTGTTGAAGCGATGAATTTCGTCCACGAGCAAAATCGTGCGCTGACCGTAGAGGTTGAAGCGTTCGCGCGCTTCGTCCACCACGCGGCGAATGTCCGCCACACCTGCAAGCACCGCGCTCAACGTTTCAAAATGCGACGCGGTGCGGTTGGCAATAATCGCCGCAAGCGAAGTTTTGCCGGTGCCGGGCGGTCCCCACAAAATAATGGACGAAAACAGACGGTCGCTTTCAATCGCGCGGCGCAGCAATTTCCCCGGACCGAGAATTTCTTCTTGTCCCGTAAATTCGTCGAGCGTGCGTGGGCGCATCCGCGCGGCGAGCGGCTGCCCGCGTTCGCGTTCCTCTGCACGTGCCGCTTCGAACAGATCGCGCGCGGCGGCTTTACGACCGGTCAGTTGTTTATTGCTCATGAGAAAGACTGGCGACTGGTCACTGGTGACTGGTGACTAGCGACTGCGTGATTCTAGCATACGCGTTCTAGTCGGTCAAAGAAAAAAAGGCGACGAGCTTTCGCCCATCGCCTTCAGTCTCCAATCTCACGAACGTTACGGCGAACGTTCGCTACCCAGCGTACGGAACGAACGCCTGTGCGGCGGCTAGTTGTGCCAAGAGTTCATCACACGTCATAGTGCGTTCAAGATACCTGATTTGACACTTTCCTGCAATCCGACTTTGTTGGGATTGACGACGGAACTATCCTGCTCCATGATACGGTAAACAATTACGGTAAACAATTACGAGCATTTCATCCATCCAGTCTGCGATGGCGCTTCAGTCGGCGGTGACGAACGCCTGCTATTGATGTACGTACTGGACTCTGGCGAATTTTGAAAACGGGCGAATTCTAGTTATTTCCGAAGGGTCGTATTAGAGCGTGAGAACAAGCGTTCGTCGGAAAATAACTATAGTTTCAGTAGTGGTTAGAAATTCGCCAGAGTCCAGGTACGTATATAATACGTAAAAAATCGGTATGAAAGCTTACACTCAAGCCATGCTGACTCCGCCTTCGGTCGGAGCGACAACGCTGCTCCGGGAGCGGTTATTCCAGCTCATCGCGCAAACCTTGCACTTCCGACTGACGTTGATCGTTGCCCCCGCAGGCTATGGCAAGACGACGCTACTGGCGGATTTTGCCGCAAGCACCCGGGCCCCCGTGGCTTGGTGCCGCCTGGCACGGAGCGACCGCGACCCCGTCGTCTTTGTGGATCATCTCCGCGCGGCGCTGTGTATCCCTTTCCCCGCCCTGACGCGCGTTCGACCAACTGTAGGCTCCAGCGTTGATCGCCTAACTTCTGCGAGGACAAGGGGTGCTGCCGATCCAGAGGCGGCACAGCTCTGTTCCGACCTTGAAGCTGCCGTGGTCGAAGAACTGCTGCTGGTGCTGGACGACCTGCACCTAGCCGAGATCCCTTCCGTTCAGCACACCCTCGAATTCTTTCTTGACAATGCGCCATCCAACGTTCACGTCTGCCTCCTCACTCGAGCCCAGCCCGATCCTTCGACGGAGTTTACACTGAGCGAAGCCAAAGTGCTCAGGACAGGCTTGAGTCTGGCGCGCCGACGCGTTCGTCAGGAGCTTTTGGAAATCACTGCCTCTGATCTCGCCTTCACCGCGGAAGAGACTGAAGCGCTTTTCAGTCAGATTTACCATCTCCCGCTCGACAAGGCAGCGCTCTCCAGGTTGGTGGAGAAGAGCCAGGGCTGGGCAGCAGGTCTGGTGCTGCTGCGGGATGCGCTGCGCAAAGTCCCGATCGAGGAGCGCGTGATTCTACTTGACCGACTGGCACTGACCGAAGGAGTATACGAATATCTCGCCGACGAAGTGTGGCGCGAGCAGCCGCACAGGGTGCAGCAGTTCTTGTTGGCGACGGCAGTGCTCGACCCGGTCACACCGCCAGCGGCGGCGGTTTCGGGCAAAGCATTGATGTCCGCTTCCGCGACCTCAATAATGGGCAGCGCCTCCTCTGCCCATTCTTTTGCCCAGCCCCCTGTCAGCGGATAAATGATTCCAATGCGCACCTCTGAACCGAGCTGAGTTTTACCGGTACTCGGCGCGGAGGTGGAGAGAGTGGTCGGCTCGCCTGACGTTGGCGCCGCCGAATTCAACGCCGCGATCGCGTCCAACTCCGCTCCAGGGGACATGCCGCCAGCGGGATCGCCATCGTCAGTCAAACGCACGCAGCGCGCCGAGCTCAGCCCCACTTTTGACAGATCAAGCTTGATCCGCTCCCGCGCCTTGCCAAAGGATTTGAAATTCGTACAGTCGGCGCTGACTTCAACCATCCACATTTCGTCGTCACCGGGGTCGCCCAAGATTTCGAGGTCGGCGCCCGGACCCTCTACGGCGAGGTTATCCACGAACTCGACTGTGACCGAGCCCGCCCACGCCGAGATTGAGAAAGCCGCGAAGGTTCGCTTCGTCAAAGTCCGGCGCGCCAATCACGACTTGTGGGTTGCCAAAACGAGCGTTGGCTTTGCTGCCAGGCTTGAAATCCAACACGCGGTCAGCATAAGGATCACCTGCGCTAGGCGGTGCGAGCGTCGCGGGTGCCACGGTTGTCGGCGGCGTCTCAGTTGTTGGCAACTTGGCCGTCGGTGGTTGTCCGGATGTCGCTGTCTGTGGCTGTCGAGTCGGCATCGTCTGCGGCTGCCCGGGTGTCACGGTCGGCGGAGACTTGAGCACAGGCAGGGTGGGCGTCGGCAGCGGACCGATGACGATTATGCAGCCGACGAGGGCGAGCAGCGCGAGCAGCGCGATGGCAACAGGGAAAAGTGTTTTCACTTCTTGTGCTCCTGATTCAAACCGACTTATCATTGAGCGGACAGCGGATTACTTGTTTGGAGCCCAGGGAGGCACAGGCAGAGGAACACCCAGAGGAAAATCGCTGCACGCATTGGGATAAACTGTTAGAGTGTAATTGATCGCAGTGTCGGCATCGTCGTCGATGAGAAAGACGTTCTCAGGGTTGCGGAACGTCTTGCCGCCACATCCCAACTCCTTTTGAGCTGACTGAAGGTCAGGATACTTGTGCTCTGCCCTATGCTTGCCAAAGGCGTCATCATCCCCCTGATCATGGTCATAGAAGTTTGTCCCAACCCGAATACTAATGTCTTTGTCGGGCATGGGGACGACGAGCGTATCAGGATAGGGAACGCCAAATCCGCCCCCTAGTTGCTGAAATGTGTAGTAGTAGGGCACGTCTTGACATATTATGCGCTTCAACTGCATCAGATAGCCTGGGTCGCCGATGCAGTTGAAAATAGTCGGACCCTGACATTTTTCGCCGCCCCATCCAAAGTTCTTTTGGGTAGAGTAGGATTTCCCGTCTCCCCATGCGGCGATCCCCAGATCATAGTAGACCTCGAGCTCATCACATTTACCCCCCCAACCCTCATTTGTCCAGGGTATTTCGAGTGTCAAAAACTTGA
>JACQWQ010000052.1 GCA_016209205.1 Chloroflexota bacterium | reverse complement strand
GTCCACTGGAGACGACTACCTACACTCTGTATGTGGATTTGGTCACGTCCGTTCAGCGTCCCCAAATCGTGGTCATCGTGGGAGACGCAGGTCAACCGCCGACGCCCGACAACGCGCCGACGATGGCTCCGCCCGACCAGCCGACGCCTGACAACGCGCCAACAACGGCTCCACCTGACCAGCCGACCAGTCAGCCAACCACCGCGCCCATCGTGGGCGTTGTTCCAAAATCCGGCGCTTTCCACTGGGTTGCACTCGGCGACAGTCTGACCGAAGGTGACGGTAAATCCGACAATGCGCGGCGTTACACCGAACTTGTGCTCGAACGCCTCAAGACGATTCGTCCCCAAGCTACGCTGCACAATATCGGTAAAAGCGGATGGACCTTGGAGCAAATGGTCACGGAGCAAGTGCCCATCGCGCTGAGCGAGGACCCCGCGCTGGTTTCGATCTGGATCGGCGCCAACGACGTGATCCCCTTCAATCCCGGCGAAGATGTCACCGCGAGCGCAACCGCATTTGAACAACGACTCGACGCGGCGGTAACGCAGCTGGTCACGCGCACCCGCGCCCGTGTCCTCCTCGCAAATCTGCACGACATCTCTTTGGTACCTGCATCGCGCGACTGGAGCGAAGCGGAACGCGCGGTCCGCCATGAAATGACCCTGGCTGTAAATCAAGCCATCGCCAACGTCGTCCAACGCCACGCCGACCGCGTTTCGCTGGTTGACATGTTCAACCTCGCCGCGCTGCGCGAGACGAGTTGCTATGTGGACGACTATCATCCGAGCGACGACTGCGAACCGCGCATCGCCGAGCAGTGGTGGTTGGCGATTCAGTCGGCGCTGCGCTGAGCCGTAGACCTGACACAGCACATCACAGTTTGTCATTGCGCGCGGAGCGTTTCCCTCAATTCCCTCAATACTTCGGGACAAGCCTTCGGGACATGCTTGGCGGAGCCTGCGATGTAGGCGATGGGTGCGATGTAGGCGATGGGTGCGATGTATTCTCATCGCCTACATCGCACATCGCCTACATCGCACATCGCCGCAATCCCGGCGCGGAACAAACGAGATTGCTTGCTTCGACGGAGTTTATCCCTTCACTTCGTTCAGGGCAGGCTCTGAGCGCAGCCGAAGGATGCTTCGTCCCAGATGTTTCACAGAGTTTACTCGCGATGGAGTTCATCGCACGAAGCATGAAGGGTTCAACATGACAGTTTCTGCGGGTCACGCAGCCCGCGTGGACTGGACATCTCGAAAGGCACTGTGCGCGATAATGCGTGAGGGCGTCGAACGCGGCACCCACGCGCACAAGCGCTCACCCACGCGCACAAGGCGCTATGCTACAGCTCTCTGCCAATCCAACTTGAACCATGCCAAGATTTATCTGGTATAATCCCGATAATGACGTCTGAGGAATTTGAACGGGTGATCGCGGACACGTTGACCGATTTGCCGCCGCGTTTTCAAGAACGGCTGGATAACGTCGCAATCGTCGTCGAAGAATGGCCCGATGCAGCGACGCTGGAGCAAGCGGGCGTGAGCCGTCGCGACGAATTACTTGGCTTTTATCATGGAATCCCGCTCACCGCGCGCACACAGGACTATGGCATGGTGCTGCCGGATAAAATCAGCATTTTCCAACAATAACTTGAGCAGTTTGCCATTAAAGTGCCCCAAGAATCGCCATTGTAAACGATTTCATGCCGGCTTTTTGTGGAAAAGTGCTCAACTTATTTATGGACGAGTCCTAAGGCGATGAAGGCGATGGGAATACATCGCACATCGCAGGAATCGTGTTAATCCTGTGAATCCTGTCAAATCCGTTTATGCCCACGTTTGACGAATATGTCGCGCAGAACCGCGAACGTTTTTTGAACGAGTTAAAAGTATTTACCTCCCAACCGAGCGTTGCCGCGCAGAATTTAGGAATGCAAGCCATGGCGCATCAAGTCAAGGCGCGGTTGGAAAAACTCGGCGCGCACACGAAACTCATTCCCGTCGAAGGCGGATTTCCGGTCGTGTATGGTGAAACCGGCAGCGGGCACAAAACGCTGTTGATTTACGATCATTACGACGTGCAGCCGCCGGAACCGCTCGAATTGTGGACGACGCCGCCGTGGGAACCCGACATTCGCGACGAACGTTTTTACGCGCGCGGCGTCTCGGACAACAAAGGCGATTTGCTGCTGCGCATCCAAGCGGTCGAAAGTTGGCTGGCAACGGAAGGCGCGCTGCCGCTGAAAATCAAATGGGTGATCGAAGGTGAAGAAGAAATCGGCAGTCCGAATCTCGGCAAATTCGTCGCCGCGAATCGCGCGCTGGTGCAAGGCGCGGACGGCTG
>JACQWQ010000270.1 GCA_016209205.1 Chloroflexota bacterium | reverse complement strand
TCCGGGGCTGCACGCGTTGTGGGGCTATCGCATCGCGCACGCGTTGTGGGTGCGCAATTTCAAAACGACCGCGCGCCTGATTTCGCAAGTGACGCGTTCACTGACCGGCATCGAGATTCATCCCGGCGCGACGATCGGTCCTGATTTTTTCATTGATCACGGCATGGGCGTGGTCATTGGCGAAACGGCAGAGCTGGGTCCCAACGTGACGCTGTATCACGGCGTAACGCTCGGCGGCGTGAGCTCGCACAAAGGCAAACGCCATCCCACGTTGGGCGAAAACGTCGTCGTCGGCGCCGGCGCCAAAGTGCTGGGCGCAATCACCATCGGCGACAACAGCCGCATCGGCGCAAACGCGGTCGTGGTCAAAGACGTGCCGCCCAATTCGGTGGTCGTCGGCGTGCCAGGCCAAATTGTGCGCCGCAGCAAACCGGTCATTCCACACACGCCCGACTTGGAACACGGACAGCTGCCCGACACGCTCGGCGTTGCGCTCGCCATGTTGACCGCGCGCATGGATGCCCTCGAAGAACGCAGCTTGAGCCATACCCATCAACACATGCCCGCCGTTTCGGCAAACGGTTTTTGGGCAGGCGAAGATTTTTCGATCTAATTCGCGCAAAAGCCAGCCCCATGCTACAATTTTGGGCGCGCCAAATTGGAGTAAAAAGGAATGTCAAAGCATCGGCTCGAGGGTTGCACCTTGCGCGGGTTGGGAGTTTTGTTGCTATTGGCTAATGTGCTCCTTGGCTGCCGCGCCAATTTCCCTGCTCCAAGTTCTCTGGCAACTGATTCACAAAAATCCCAAACCATCGAAAACAAAGGTTCCGATACGATGGTAAACCTCGCGCTCGCGTGGGCGGAAGCGTACATGAAATTGCACCCCGACGTGCGCTTGAGCGTGACGGGCGGCGGTTCGGGCACGGGCATCGCGGCGATGATTAACGGCACGGTGGACATTGCCAACGCGTCGCGCGAAATGAAGCCCGAAGAAATTGACGCGGCGAAAAAAAATGGACACGCGCCGACCGAATTTATTGTGGCACGCGACGCGATTGCGGTCGTCGCACACCCGTCGAATCCGGTGAACGGTTTGACCCTGCAACAGCTTTCGGATATTTACACGGGTAAAATTACAAACTGGCGCGAGCTCGGCGGCGCGGATCGCCCGATCGTTTTGCTTTCGCGCGAATCGAATTCGGGCACGTACGTGTATTTTCTCGAAAATGTGATTCGCCTGGGCGACAGCCAGAGCCAATTACTTTTTTCGCCCGAAACTTTGTTGATGCCTTCGTCGGAGGGCATCAGCACCGAAATTCGCCAAAATCCCAACGCGATTGGGTACGATGGTTTGGGCTATGTGACGCCGGACCAAAAAATGCTCGGCGTCGCGCGTGACAGTCACAGCGAATTTGTTTTGCCTTCGGTTGACACTGTGAACGCGGGCACGTATCCAATCGCGCGCCCGTTGTACATGTACACGGCGCGCGAACCGACCGGACAAGTGAAAGCGTATTTGGATTGGGTGATGGGCGAAGGGCAAGCGTTAATTCCCGAATTGGGTTTTGTGCCACTGCATTAGCAAATGCCCAAAGGCAGTCGCACCGCCGTGTAGGGTGCGCAGTACAACTGCGCGTAAACAGTTCGCAAAGGTTTTGTGCCACTCCACTAAACAGGAGACCAGTTTGAGTCAGCGCACGCACTGGAGTGAATTTTTCATCAGCGCCGTCATCCGCGTGATCGGGTTTTCGACCATCGGATTCGTCGGGCTGATTTTTTTCTTTTTGCTGCAGCAAGGCGCGCCGGTTTTGGGCGAGGTCCCGTTGAATAATTTTTTCGGCGCGCAGTGGTATCCGACGTACAACCTGTACGGCATTTTGCCGCTGCTGCTCGGTTCGATGATGGTGACACTTGCCGCGATTGTGCTGGCGCTGCCGCTCGGCGTGGCGACGGCGGTGTTTGTGCGCGAGATTGCGCCGGGGTGGGCGCGCGAAATTTTGAAACCGCTGATCGAAGTGCTCGCGGGGATTCCATCGGTGGTGCTGGGATTTTTTGGCATGACGCTGCTCGCGCCGTTCGTTCGCGAAACGCTGCACGTGCCGACCGGTTTGACCGCGTTTACCGGCGCGCTGCTGCTCGCGTACATGGCGCTACCCACCATCGTAAGCGTCGCCGAAGACGCGCTCGACGCGGTTCCGAAAAGTTATCGCGATGCGGCGTTGGCGATGGGCGCGACGCAGTGGCAAACGATTTGGCGCGTGGTTGTGCCCGCCGCGCGTTCCGGCATTCTCACCGCGATCATGTTGGGCATGGGACGCGCGATTGGCGAAACGATGGCGGTGCTGATGGTGACGGGCAACGCGGCGCGGATGCCGACCACGCTCAATTCCTTGTTCTTGCCCGCGCGCACCATGACCGCGACGATTGCAGCAGAGATGGGCGAAGTGGCGCAAGGCAGCACGCACTATCACGTGCTCTTTGCCATCGGCATCTTGTTGTTCGTGTTGACCTTTTTCATCAATCTCGCCGCCGCGCCCGCGATTTTTGAAAAACGACGACGCGGAGGTTTGCGATGAATCGTTACCTCGGACAACGCGTCGGTTTTACTTTGCTCGGCGGCCTGACCTTTATCGTCGTCGCGCCGATTTTGCTCGTCGTCGGCGTCATCGTCGTGAATGGCCTCGGCGCGCTCAGTTGGGAATTTCTCACGGCGATGCCGCGCGAGGGGATGAAAGCGGGCGGCATTTTTCCCGCGATTGTCGGCACCCTGCTGTTGACGCTCGGCACCGCGCTCGTCGCGATTCCACTCGGCATCGGCGGCGCGATCTATTTGGCGGAATATGCGCGCGAAACGTGGTTCACGCGCGCGATTCGTCTCGCCATCATCAATCTCGCGGGCATTCCGTCGGTGGTGTACGGATTGTTCGGACTGGGCATGTTTGTGTTGTTTTCGCAATTTGGCACTTCGATCGTGGCGGGTTCGTTGACGCTTGCCCTCATGACCTTGCCCATCATCATCAGCGCATCGGAAGAAGCCCTGCGCGCGGTGCCCACTGAATTTCGCACGGTGAACGCGAGTTTGGGCGGGACGCACTGGCAAGGCATTCGCCAAGTGGTTTTGCCGCAGGCGCTGCCGGGAATTATTACGGGCGTGATTCTCGGCCTGTTGCGCGCGGCGGGCGAGACCGCGCCAATTTTGTTTACCGTCGCCGCGTTTTATTTGCCGCGCCTGCCCCAGTCGCCGTTCGATCAAACGATGGCGCTGCCGTATCACTTGTACGTCATCAGCACGCAGGTGCCGGGCATGCCGCTGCAAATTCAGTACGGCACCGCGCTGGTATTGTTGACGCTGGCGCTGGCACTGAATTTGTGCGCGACGTTGATTCGCAGTTATTTCCGCAAACGACGGCAGTGGTAAAGATTGGAAGTTGGAGGTTGGAAGTTGGAGATTGGAACTCATGTTACGCATGTCATTTCGAACGCAGTGAGAAATCTTGGTTTTGCCGAGCGAGATTTCTCGCCTCCGCTCGAAATGACAGTGAATCCGTGATGTACTGTGACAAGATTTCAGATTGAGATAGCAAATGACGGATGACGATTGACGCATGACGGAACCCAAAATCCGAATTGAGAATATAAGTTACGCATACGACGGCGCGCCTGCGCTGCGAAACATTTCGCTCGAGGTGCAGCCCAATACGATCACGGTTTTTTTCGGACCGGCGGGGGGGGGAAAAACGACGCTGCTGCGCCTCATCAATCGTTTGAATGATTTGGTGGAGAATACCAAAATCGAGGGGCGCATTTTATTGGACGGGCAGGACATTTACGCGCCGGGCGTGGATGTTTCGCAATTGCGTCGGAAAGTGGGCATGGTGTTTGCCTTGCCGCTGCCGCTGCCGGGCACGCTTCGTGAAAATGTGGTTTACGGACCGAAACGCGCGGGCGTGCGTGATGTGCGTCGCTTGGTCGAAATTACCGAGCGGAGTTTGACGCAAGCCGCGTTGTGGGACGAGGTCAAGGATCGGCTCGACAGTCCGGCGAGCGCGCTTTCGGGCGGACAACAGCAGCGTTTGTGCATTGCGCGCAGTCTGGCATTGGAACCGGAGGTGCTGCTGCTCGACGAACCGACGTCGGGGTTGGATCCGATTTCGACGGGCAAAGTCGAAGCCGCGCTGCAAGAGGCGAAAAAAAATTACACCATCATTATCATTCCGCACAGTATTCAACAGGCGGCGCGCGTAGCAGATTACGCAGCGTTTTTTCTGATGGGCGAATTGATCGAATACCGGCGCGGGCGCGAAATTTTTACGACGCCGCGCGACAAGCGCACCGAAGATTATGTGACGGGACGTTTTGGATAAATTGATGGAAAAAATTTCGGTACAACAACTGAATTTTTTTTACGGCGCAAAGCAGGCGCTGTCCGATATTTCGTTGGACATCGAGGACCGCAAAATCACGGCGTTGATTGGTCCGTCGGGCTGCGGCAAGTCTACCTTTTTGCGCTGCTTGAATCGCATGAATGATACGATTCCGGGCACGCGCGTTACCGGTCAGATTTTGCTCGACGGGGAAAATATCTATGCGCCCGATACGGATGTAATTGGTTTGCGTTCGCGTGTGGGTATGGTGTTTCAACGTCCGAATCCGTTCCCGCAATCCATTTTTGATAATGTCGCGTTCGGTCCGCGCGTGCTGCACACGCACCGGGAAAATGGACTCGCGCCGGTGGTCGAAGCGAGTTTACAGCAAGTGGGATTGTGGGACGAGGTGAAAGATATTTTGAGACAAGACGCGCTGCGTCTTTCGTTGGGGCAGCAGCAGCGGTTGTGCATTGCGCGCGCCATTGCGGTGAAACCTGAAGTGATCTTGATGGACGAACCGTGCTCGGCGCTGGATCCGATTGCGACGCTCGAGGTGGAAGAATTGATGCGCATCCTGCGCGCGAATTTTTGCATCGTCATCGTCACACACAACATGCAGCAAGCCGCGCGCGTTTCCGACCGCACCGGTTTCTTTTGGTTGGGCAAACTCGTCGAGACGGACGCGACCGAGACCATGTTTACGCGTCCGAGCAACAAGTTGACCGAAGACTATATCACAGGGCGGGCAGGGTAAGAGGAGGGGCGTATGCCGCGCAAAACGTTCGAACTCGAATTGGCGCAGTTGGAAACCGAAATGTTGACGATGGCGGCGCAAGTGGAGAATGCGCTGACGGAAGCGGTGGACATTCTCGAGCGGCGCGACATGGACGCGGCGCGCGCGTTGATTGCGCGCGATCACGATATCAACGCGCAGCGTTTCGCGATTGAAGCGCAGTGCCTCGTCGTCGTCGCCACGCAGCAGCCGATGGCGAGCGATTTGCGCGTCGTCGCGGCGATTCTCTTTAACGTCAACGAATTGGAGCGCATCGGCGATTATGCCAAAGGCATCGCGAAAATAAATCTGCTGATCGGTCCCGGACCGCTGCTGAAACCGCTGGTGGATATTCCGCGCATGGCAGAACTAACGCGTTCGATGTTACATCGCGCGATTGACGCGTTCGTGCGGCGCGACGTTGCCTTGGCGCGCGTGATTCCGGCGGAAGATGATCAGGTAGACGCGTTGTTCGAGCAGGTCAATCACGATTTGATCCAGATGATCATTGCCGATCCGAGCGTCACGCGGCAAGCGAATTTGTTGACGTGGGCGGCGCACAATTTGGAGCGCGCGGCGGACCGCGTGACGAATTTGTGCGAGCGCGTGATCTTTACCGTGACGGGCGAGCTCATCGAATTGGACACGGACGAAGCGAGCCCGTTGGAATAGAACCTCTCCCCCGGCCCCTCTTCCTTCACTCTGTTCAGGACAGGCACTAATGGGAGAGGGGAGCAAAAAACGCAGATTACAGAACGCTTACACGCGATTGCTATGCGTATTGACATTGGAACAGCTGTTCGTTATAATCAGAACAAATGTTCCATTTGCAGCGACGTCTCCATTTGCAGGCCGACCGCATCGAGTTCGTGCTCGCGACGCACCGCGCGCCGGCGCGCGTGACGGGCGGGCGCGTTACGCCGCGCACGATTCAATTTCAGCTCCTCCCCGCCCCCACCACCAAAATCAGCCGCGTGGAGCAACTCGCCGAAGAAATCGCACTGGCGCTGGATGTCTCGTCCGCGCGCATCGTGCGCCACGACGGCGCGCTGCACATTGAAATTCCGCGCCGTGACGCGCAGCGACTCGATTTCATGGAATTGGTCGCGCAGGTACGCGCGGATACGCGTTTGAACGCGGCGCTGCGCGTGCCGGGCACTGCACTGTTGGGCGTGACTGCCGATGGATTGCCGTTGTTGGTGCGTTTGGGCAGCGCGGATGTGCCGCACATTTTGATTGCAGGCACGACCGGTTCGGGCAAGAGTCAAGCCGCGCGCACGATGTTGGCGTCGCTCGCGTTGTTTCAACGGGAACGCGAAATTCAACTGCTCATCGTGGACCCCAAGGGGAGTGATTTTCGCGCATTCGATACGCTGCCGCATTTGGTGTGTCCCATCGTGCAAGAGGTTGAAACGGCGCGCGAACGCTTGGAATGGCTCGGACAAGAAATGGAGCGGCGTCAAACGTCAAACGTGAAACGTCCGCGTATCGTGTTGATGATTGACGAACTGGCGGATTTGTTGATGCAAGGCGGCAGGGTGTTGGAAGAATGGGTGACGCGTTTGGTGCAGCGCGGGCGCAGCGCGGGGATTTGTGTGGTCGCGTGCACGCAAAAGCCGACGGCTCGAGTTTTGGGCGCGCTGGTCACGGCAAATTTCCCGGCGCGGCTCGTCGGCAAAGTGACGTCGGCGCACGAGGCATTGATCGCGACCGGAATGGCGAAAAGCGGCGCGGAAAAATTGGCGGGACGCGGCGATTTTTTGTTGATTGCCAATGGGGAAAAAACGCGCGTGCAAATCGCGTTCCTGCCGCACAACGCAGATGACGCGCTGCGTCAGAAAGGAATGAGGTGACGCGATGCTGTGGCGCACGGGAATCCTTTTGGCATTCATCGTCGGCGCGGGCGTGCTGGCGTACGAAATCGGTTCGCGTCTTTCGGACGAAGCGATCATGACGATTGTCGGCGTATTTTGCGGCATCGTCGCGAGCATTCCGGTTTCCATCGGTTTGCTCATTGCGTTGACGCGCGAGCGCAGCGCGTACGTGAGGGACGAATACATTGACGCGGAACCTGAACCCGCGCCTGCGCCGTACAACGTATACCGCCCTGACGCGCCATCACGCACGCCGCAGCCGCAATTGCCGCAACCGCCGCAAATCATCGTCGTCGCGCCGCCGCAGCAACAATTACCCCAAAATTTTTCGCCGTACGGAAATTACTTGGCGCCGCCAACGCTTCCCGCGCTGCCCGCGCCGATGCAAGAGCGAACATTCAAGATTGTGGGGGAAGATGAAGGCGAGTAGTAACGAATTTATTCGTTCTTCTGGGGACGATTGAAATCGTTACTACGCGCCCAAGCCCGTTGTCTCTGTGACAACGGGTTTTTCATTTATAATAGTCCTCGATGAAAAACTATCTCCGTGCTTTTTGCATTGTGTTGGTCTTGGGCGCGCTCGCGTTTTTGCCGACGCGCGCGCTCGCGCAATTGGGTAAACGCGTCACTGTCAACCAACGCGATGCCGACGTTACCCTTTTGCCGAACGGCGACGTGCAGTTTGTCGAAACGTGGGTCGTGGATTTTCAATATGGCTCGTTTACGTTTGCGTTCCGCGAAATCCCGCGCGGCAAACTGCGCGACATTGTGGACGTGCACGCGTACGAGGGCGACAAGGAACTTGAGCTCAGCAGGTCTACGACGGACGAGAAATTCAAGTTCACCTGGCGTTTTCCGGCGACGAATCAGTCTCCCAACTTTGTAAGCGATACGCACACGTTCGTTTTGAAATATACCGTGCGCGGGGCACTGCGCGTTTATCCGCAAGGCGATCAGTTTTGGTGGAAATTTGTCGAACCGGACCGCGCGTACACGATTGCATCGGCGCGCGTGCTCTTGCATCTCCCCGGTGAATTTCTGACCGACCAAATCAAAGCGACGACGTACCTCGGCGCGAACGAAACGTACGGCGGGCGCGTGCTCGACGCCAAAACGATTGAATTCAACGGGGGTCCATTTCCGCCGGACAAGTTTTGGGAAATCCGCGCGCAGTTTCCACACGTCATTAATGCCGCGCCGGAAGAATGGCAAAAGGAAGCGGACCGTGCAGCGCAAACCGTCGCGCAAAATAATTTTTATGCCGTGTTGGCGACATTTTTGATCGTCGTCGCCGGACCGCTGCTGCTGCTCGTGTTGTGGTTTTTGTTCGGGCGCGACAAGCCGACGACGTTCGCCGCCGAATTTTTGCCCAAGCCGCCCGACGACACACCGCCCGGCGTCGTCGGCACGTTGCTGGACGAACACGCGGATTTGCAGGACATTCTCGCGACGGTTGCGGATTTGGCAGAGCGCGGCTATTTGCGTATTCGTGAAGCCGACGCGTTCGGCTCGCCGGTGTACGAACGCACCGCGAAAAGTGACGCCAACCTCGCGCCGTTTGAAAAAGAAACGCTCGACGCGTTGTTGGGCAGAAATGACATTCGCAAGCTGGACGATGTGCGTGGTTCGTTTTATTACCACATTCGCGATTTGCAAGACGCGTTGTATGAACAAGTGGTTGCGCGGGGTTTCTTTCCGTCCAGCCCGTTCAAGACGCGCGACACCTATTTCACGCTTGCCAAGTGGGGCGCGCTGCTCGTGCCGGTCGTCGGCGTCGTAACCGCATGTTACTGGATTGCGTTTGCGCCGCTCGCGTTTTTGCCATTGCTGGCGCTCGAAATTTTGTTTATCGCGCTGCTCGGTTTGAGTCGCGTCATGCCGCAGCGCACCGCGAAGGGCGCAACGGCTGCCGCGCAGTGGAACGCGTTCCGGCGTTATCTCGCGCGGATCGAGAAATATACACAGGTGCAGCAAGCCAAGGAGCAGTTCGCCGCGTATTTGCCGTACGCCATCGCATTCGGTCTGGAATCAAGTTGGATCGAGAAATTCAAACAAACCGACGCGCCCGCGCCGACGTGGTACGTTCCATACGCGACGAGCAGTACCGAATGGACATGGCGCAATCTCGGAACGTCCGGCGCGGGAGCGGATGCCGCGCCTTCCGGCTCGCGCGGCGCGCCGAATTCTTTTGGCGCACCATCAACGCCCGGCGCCAACGCGCCGCTCTTTCGCGATTCGCCCGCCGACCAAAAAGCGGGACCGGACGCGCCAAATCTGGACTCGCTCGCGAGCAGTGCTTTTGTCGGGCTGAATCGTGTGAGCAGCAACATGTTTGATTTTCTCAATTCGTCCGCGTCGGCGTTTACCGAAAAACCACAGACCAAAAGCGCGGCGGAATCCTTTTTCGGCGGCGTCGGCGAGGTGGTGCAGTGGGTTGGTTCTTCAGCGGGCAGCAGTTCGTCGTCGGACAGCTCGTGGTCGTCTTCGTCCTCATCGTCCTCGTCGGACTGGTCGGGCGGCGGATCAAGCGGCGGCGGTGGCGGCGGCGGCGGATCGAGTGGATTTGGATAGAGCGTGTGTCGCGAATCGTAAATGACAATGTCATGGATTGCGATTTGCGATGCGCGCAAGACAGCCTGCATCAAGTATGCACCCCAAGCCCATGTTCCCAGACCTGCTGTTGCAAGGCGGGCGTTGAGTTTGACGGTGCGTTGAGTGGACATATACTACAGCAAGAAGGAGCGTGTAATTATGTCATCTACAGCAATTGCTACAGTCACAAAAATGATGGAATCTTTACCAGAACCTGCGCAAGACCAAGTCGTAGAGCATCTGCGCGAGTATCTTGAAGACCTACAAGACGAACTACGATGGGATGCGCTCTTTAAGAAAACGCAATCTCAACTTGTTGCTGCTGCACGGCGCGCCAAGCAGGAAATTGCCCAAGGTCTCGCCAAACCAATGGACTATGACCAATTATGAACTCCGCAACTTTACCTTCTTTTTGGTCTGCTTACGCACGTTTGGATGAAACTATCAAACGCAGCGCCAGAAAAGCATATCGTTTGTGGGCAGAAAATCCTTTCCATCCCTCTCTGCACTTTGAATGTATCAACCGCGAAGAAAATATCTGGTCGGTACGAATCACGCGCGGCTATCGCGCCATCGGCGTTTTTGAAGGCGACACGGTCACGTGGTTTTGGATTGGTAGACACGATATCTATGAGCGTTTTTTCGCGTCTTGACATCTCTTAACTCACCTTACGCAGTGAATGTCATTTCGAGATAGTCAGCCCGTGTGGGCTATGTGAGCAAGAGGACTGTCATATCGAGCGGGGCGAGATATCTCAGTCCCTTCGATATGACAAGTCCTGTGCAGCCGTTCCTTCATTTTTCAGAGCCTGCCCTGAAGCATTGAAGGGACAAGTTTTGCGAGAAATCTCGGTTTGCAGCCACAGGGATTTCTCGTCGCAAAAACCGCTCCTGCTCAGAAACTTCCAACTGTCATTCTGAAGGGACTTGCGATGTAGGCGATGTGCGATGTAGGCGATGGGAATACATCGCACATCGCCTACATCGCACATCGCCAGAATCTCTATGCCAAACCAGAGATGCTTCGTCCCAGATGTTTCACAGAGTTTACCCTGAAGCATGAAGGGTTCAACAGATAGTTTCTGCGGGTCACGCAGCCCGCGTGGGCTGGGCATCTCGAAATGACAGTGCGTAAGGTGAACTCTTAAAAAAGACTGCCGCACCAAATTTGGTGCGGCAGTCTTTTTAGTTGGACAGTACTTTTTTCCTCGAAGGTGCGCACAGCAGGTCGGCAGCTGTAGTCGTCAAGTTCTCGCGGCGGAATTGATTCACCGTCGTGACGGTTTTGGTAAAGTTGATGGGCTGGACAAAATAGCAGACGAGATGCGCGTCGGGATGCAGCACTTCGGTCCATCTTTGTTTGTGGAATTTGCGCGTGGGATTGCACAGCCCGAACGGTTGCAGCACCACTGTTTGTGGGATTTGCTGAAATTGGTCCTTGAGATCAACCGTCGCGTTTACCGGTTGTCCCTGCACATAGTAACATTTAAAGTGGTCGGTATTTTGGGGTTTGCCGTGTGGCAGTTTGCGCGACGGCACCATCAACACTTCGGCGGGCTTGAAGACATCCAACTGCTGCGCGCCAAATTGATTTCTGACTTGGACCTTGAGAGTCGGAGTGATCGAATGCTTGCCGATGTTGTAGAGGACGAGGTGATCGTTAGGATAGAGAATGTTGGTCACTTTGGTGTTATGTGTCTTTTCGACGGGATTGCACAAACGCGCCGGGTCCCAAACCAACGCTTTGCGCGGTTTCCTGTCGAATTGGTCCTGGAGTTTGACGGTTTTACTCACTGGAACGCCAGTCGCGACGCGATAACAGAGAAAATGGTTGAGCGGCAGTGGCGCATCGGGTGCGAGCAGGGGAGCGAGTTCAACCGCAGGGGGCGAGTCCAAACGCGCGAACGCGGGTTGGCTCGACGCTAATACCAGTACGGCGAGCAGAAACGCCGCCGTGACGAGCCATCTGGAAGAAGCAGACATGCGAAACCTCCTTGGGGTCGGTAAAGACCGACGCGGAATCTTGCGCTGCATTCGGACAACGATATGGGCGGAGGGCGCAGCGCGGTAGGATGGATCAGCGCACCAGCTAGCGCCGCAAAGGGGTCTGAAAAATGTTTCGAACCTACATCAGGGGCGGCTCAGAACACAGTCGAAGGTAGAGCGATTATACACCGATTTGTGTCGCGCGAACGCACCAATTTTTTTCAAGCTTTGGTCTGTGCATTGACACACTTTTCCCACTCGTGCTACACTCTGCGCCGTGCCTGCACTGTTTGAAGGCGCGCCCGTCGCGCACGCTTCGTCGGTGGCTTTGTCCTCCGCCGAAGCTGCCTTTTGTCCACTCTGCGGTCGCCGCGCCGATGCCGTTCTCCTCGAATTGAATTGCAAGCTCGAACCGAAAATCGTACGCCTGTTGCGCGCCAAATATCCGCAATGGAATCAACACCGCGGCGCGTGTCCGCGCTGCATTCTCGACGCGGTCGCGGCGTCGCATCAACCGCGCCGCGCGGAATCAGTCCAACACGAATCGCAGTTGCCGTATCTCATCTATTCGTCCGATGCGCATACATCGGCTGGCGAGACCGCGTTGTTGCCAACGCCGTACCGGATGCAGGCGTATCCACAATTTACCGGGCGCGGCGTGGTGATGGCATTCCTCGACTCGGGTTTTTATCCGCATCCCGATCTCACGCAACCGTACAATCGCATCCTCGCGCACATTGACGCGACGGTGAAAACGCCGGTCGAGCGTCCGAATTTTCGCCGCCCCGCGCTGACGAGTTGGCACGGCACGATGACGTCGTGCGTCGCAGCGGGCAACGGTTTTCTTTCCGACTATCGCTATCGCGGCATGGCGAGCGACGCGCAGTTGGTGTTGGTGAAAACGGGCAATCGGCGCGGGCGGCGCATTCACGAAGAGGATATTTATCGCGCGCTCAATTGGGTAATTCACAATCAACATCGCTACAACATTCGCATCGTGAATCTTTCCGTCGGCGGCGATATTCCTTCGGACGGAACGCTCAGCGCGCTGGACGAATTGGTGGAAGAGGCGTCGGCGCGCGGCATGGTCGTCGTCTGCGCCATCGGCAACGACAATGCAGAACGCGTGGTACCGCCTGCGAGCGCGCCGTCGGCAATCACGGTCGGCGGTTTGGATGATCGCAATTCGTTGGACCGCGCGCGCCATCGCCTGTATCATTCCAATTACGGACGCGGCGGACGTTTTGCGCCCAAGCCCGACGTGATTGCACCCGCGTTGTGGGTGCCCGCGCCGATGCTGCCGCAAACGCGCGTGTATAACGAGGGACAGTATTTGTGGAAACTCGCGCACGCGCCCGACGACGAATTGAAAAAATTGTTGCGGGCGCGCGCGGCAGAAAACACATTCAAAAAAGAGACGCTGCACTTGCCGCTCGACGAGATTCGGCGCGTGATTCGCCAGCGCATGATCGAACAGAAATATATTCACGCGTATTATCAACATGCCGACGGCACTTCGATGGCAGCGCCGCTTGTCTCGGCGGTCGCCGCGCAAATGTTGGAAGCGCATCCGACGCTCGCGCCCGCGCAAATCGCCGGCATCCTTAAAGAAACCGCGCGCCCGCTGGAACACGCGCCACGCGCGCAGCAAGGGTGCGGCGTCTTGAATGCGGCGCACGCGGTCGCGCACGCGCTGCGCGCGGAAAACGGGGTAATGCAGCACCTACCACTCTCGCCGCAAATCAACGAGGACGCGATGACGTTTTATTATTACGACGTGAAAGCAAAACACGTCGCAGTGGTTGGCGATTGGAACGGTTGGAAACTGCGTTCGGAATACGAACGCCATCGTTTGCGCGAACACGCGCCGGGGGTCTGGAAAACCACGCTGCCGAGACCCAAGCGTGGGACG
>JACQWQ010000267.1 GCA_016209205.1 Chloroflexota bacterium | reverse complement strand
GGGCATCCCGACATTGCCGCTGCGCGGACCCGCGACGCCATCGCGCAATGAAATCAACGTCTCGTCCACCGTGCCGTGATAGCAATAGTTGAATACCAAAATTTTCGGGCGCTCGGTAATTTCACGCGCGATGCGAATGGCGAAACGATTCGCGTCGGTGGCGGTCAGCGTGAACTGCCAAAAATCCAATCCGAAACGTTTCTGCAATTCATTGCCGACCCACACCGCGTCCTCCGTCGGCAGCATCGTCGTGATGCCGCGCGCGGCTTGTTCGGCAAGCGCGCGCACCGTCGCGTCGGGGGCATGTCCCGTCATCGCGCCCGTGTCGCCCAAACAAAAGTCAATGTAACTGATTTCGTCCACGTCCACAACACGCGCGCCGCGCGCCTCGCGCATAAAGATGGGAAAACCGCCCGCCCATTTCATCATCCACGACATCGGCACGCCGCCAAAGAGGGATTTTTGGGCTTGGGAAAAGAGGTCGAACGATTGGGGATGGTCGTCGCGAAAGGTCTGTTCTTCGCGTTCGAGTAGGTGATGTAAATGGTGGTGGTCAATTGCAGCGGTCATGTCCAATCAGTTTTCACGCAGCAAGGCGCGAAATCCGGCTTGTTGAAAATGTTCGTCGGTAGTGAGCGCATCGGTAATGGCGCGCTCTTGCATCACCACAAAAGAAACGCAATCCGTCAAGCCTCATTCTTTATCGGGACGTTGGCGATAGAGGTCAATCGCATCTTCCACAAGCATTTTTGAAAGCTGTACGATTTCAAGCGATGGATCATTTTTCAAAAACTCGAGAACGGAAAACGCGATTTTGCGATAGCGCAACCGTGAGACCATCGCCAATTTCGAGCACGATTGCGCTCGTGGTCAGGAGGCGCACATGGTCTTGCTTTAGGCGCTCACGGAATTCAAGCGCGCGTTCGTGATGAAGATCATCTGCCATTGCGAGGGCAATGGCAAAAGATGTGTCAAGAAAGATTTGGGGCATCTTGGGGAAATCCTTCGGAATAGTCTTCGATACGCTCGGACCAGTCGGTTGGGCCTCTGAGTTCCAGAGAAGCGAGGAAATCAAGAAACGAATATGGTTCACCCAACTTGGGTTCAATCGGTTCGATAGACACGCGCACACGCGTATTGGGTTCCAGATCAAGCGGTTCATCGAGTTGCAACACTTGGCCGTTATACGTTGCATTCATTATCATGGTCATATTGACCCCCTGCTATCACTCATTTATGACATACTTGGCGGTCCTTGTCGAATCCGTTCCAACACACGCGCCTGTCCATCCGCCGCGCCGATTGCGCCCCACATCGCTTCAATATGCCATGTCGCGCCCGCGTCTGCCCACGGCTTGAGGATTTCCGCCGCGCGTTTCGCGTCGTCGCCGGGCGTTTGGTGTTCCACGATCACATCGAGCGGCGTCGCATTCGCTCCGCTTGGTTCGCGTCGCGCCAAAATCCAATCCACCGCCGCGCGCAATTGTTCGGGCGTGAAACTGCCGCCTTGTTCCGGCGAAGTGCTGCCTTTATCCGCGACGAGCGTGGGCAGCAAGCCATCATATTTCAAAACACGCCGCAGCGATTTTTCGCGATCCACCGCGCCGACGACCCAAATTGGAATGCGCGGTTTTTGAATCGGCGGCGCGGGCGGCGGCGTGCCAAATGCGCTCAGATTGTACGGCTTGACGTGAAAATGCTTGCCTTCGAATGCGAACGGTTGTCCGCGCCATAAACCCGTGAGGATTTCCAAACTTTCGTCCATGCGTTCGGCGCGCAGTTTTTTCTCCGTCACTTCGCCAAATTCTTCCCAGCCGGAGTTTTCATGCACCGCGCCCAGTCCGACGGACAGAATCAAGCGCCCGTTCGACAAACGATCCAGCGTTGCGGTTTCGCTTGCCAGTTTCCACGGACGCCGCCGCGAGGGGGGGGTGAGCAAGGTGCCGAGCCGAATTTTTTCCGTGACCATCGCGCACGCGGCGAGCATGATCCACGGGTCTTCGCCCCACACCGGCTCCCATACAAAAAAACCGTCCCAGCCCGCCTTCTCTGCTTCACGCGCAAAATTCGCGGCAGTGCGCGCGTCACCAAGGGGAAAGACAAAACCACATTTCATGTTTCGCGTCAACGGTCATTGCGAGAATGAAACGGGCGAATGGTTTTCATTCGTCCGTTTCATTCGAAGCAATCTCAGATGTGCCACACGTGAGATTGCTTCGTCACAAAGACTGTTCCTGCTCGGAAATTTCCACCGACTATCCACGAATTATCGCGCGTAGTTCACGCACCGAATCACACGAATAAAATTAGCGTTATTCGTCGCGCGGAGTTCGCGCGATTATTCGTGGAAGGGATGGTTTCTGTCATCAAACATCACGCCCGCGCGTGATGGGCATCTCGCAATGACAGCCCAATCTGTGATGTACTGTGACAGGTCTGGAGCTTACGCGCTGGCGCGATCTTTTTGGATGAGGATGCGGCGCAAAATTTTGCCCGACGCCGATTTCGGGATTTGGTCAATGAATTCGACCAGTCGCACTTTTTTGAACGGCGCAACGCGTTCGGCAACATACGCCATCAATTCTTCTGCCGTTACGTCGCCCTTTGTGACGACGAATGCTTTGGGCACTTCACCCGTTTCGGGATCGGGATGCGAAATCACCGCGCAGTCGGCAACCATCGGATGCGTCACCAAGACCGCTTCCAATTCCGCCGGTGCAACTTGATACGCATTGTACTTGATGAGTTCCTTGACGCGGTCCACGACGTAGACATAGCCATCCTCGTCCGCATAGCCAACGTCGCCAGAGTGCAGCCAGCCATCCATGTCAATCGTCGCGGCAGTCGCTTCGGGATTGTTCCAATAGCCGATCATGCGATTCGGTCCGCGCATGCAGATTTCGCCGGATTGTCCGGGCGCCAAGGCCGCGCCGGTTTCCACATCCGCGATTTTGGATTCCATGCCGGGCAAAACAAAACCGACCGAGCCGTGCCGAATTCTCGCGGGGTCCGACGGATTGATGTGACTCGCCGCGCTCACTTCGGTCATACCGTATCCTTGCAGCACCAGACAGTTGAGCCGTTTCATGCACGCCCATTCCAAATCCGCGCCGAGCGGCGCCGCGCCGGAGGTGATGGTGCGCAGTTTCGACAGATTGAATTTGTCTACGATGGGATGTTTCGTCAAACCCAGCACAATCGGCGGGACGAGCGGCGCAATCGTGACCCCGTATTTTTCCATCACCCCCAAAAACATTTCCATGTCGAAACGCGGGATCGTCACAATTTTCCCGCCGTTGCGCAAACCCAGCAGCAAAATCAACGCCATGCCGTAAATGTGATAGAACGGCAAGACGCCCATGATCGTGTCCTGCGCATGAAAAACGCCGGTCGAGTTGACCTGTTCCATTTGCGCAATCAGGTTGCGGTGCGTCAGCATCACGCCTTTGGGCCGACCGCTTGTGCCGCTGGAATAGGGCAACACCACCAGATCCTTTTGCGGATCAATTTCTACCGCAGGCAGCTGTCCGTCACTTTGCATCAGCGTTGTAAACGGCGTCGCGCCTTCCGCTTCGCCCAGCACAAAAATTTCCTTGACGCCGGTGCCCTGTACCGCAGGCAGCGCGCGTTCCATGAATTGCGGAATGGTGACGAGATATTGCGCGCCGGTATCATTCAACTGGAACTTGGCTTCGTCGGGCGTGTAGAGCGAATTGAGCGTCGTGTTGATGCCGCCCAACATCGAAACGCCGTGCGCCCGCTGGGTCCATCAATCAGCGCGGGTTCCTCCTTGAGCGCGCCGACGTGCTGTAACACGTGTTGTGCTAACGAGACATTCGGAATCGTGATTTCGGGAAACGGACTGGTATAGATCATCGCGGACCTCCTTTTTGGCGTAGAGCAGATAGCCGATAGCATGACAGTTTGTGTTTGCTATTTGCTTTGTCTTGATTCGCTAGCTATCCAGATGTTTTGGAAAACTTCAATGTGCAAGTCCCAACCAGTGCAACGGACTGTTGGGTGCTGCGCCGAGTCCGGCGCCCGAAATACCCGTGCGCCCGATCACTGGATGCCATGTTGCTCCAATCGTTCGGCTACCGCCTGGTGACTCGCGCGAAACGCGTCCCAGACGGACGCGCACCAGGCATCAATAGCCCGGTCCCGTTCCGGTCCGGCGGACATGGCTAACACTTCGACTACAGTGACGGCGCCACGCTCGCGCGATAATGCAAATGACGGCCAACTCTTTTTGTGCCACGCGAGAGCCATGTGTGCCCGCTGCACCTGCCGCCCCGAAAATCCTTTTTCAAGGTGCAAGTACAGTCCGACCATTGTCGTTCCTTTCATAAAGGTCAGAGCGAATTCCTATTGCGTCTAGGATAAGCCCTTCGAGGTTTTGGCGATGGAAATGATATTCGCCAAACCCGACGATGCCGCTGCCCCACATTTTCGGTTTCGCTTTCGCCGCGTCTTGCATAATGCCCAACAATGCGTACGCGTCCACGCGTTTTTTCTCGTCCGCGATGCCATCGAGAAATTCCGTAACGTTTGCGCCGCTCGGTTTGGTTTTGAGGTCTGACATGTTTCCCTTCACCGTGCCTTTCCGTGCAAGTTGCAACTCACCTTACGCACTGTCATTCTGTAGACCGTCACAGCTGCTCGAGCTCGCGCGCTGGGACTGTGGGCGAACGTTTGAATACGGCATAGACGAGAAAAGTGATGACCATTAGCGCGACGAGCGTCGTCAAACCGGACGCGCTCACGATGAGCGGATTCGCTCCGGGGACCACCGCTTCGGCTGTCAAGCCGTCGCCGTAGGAATTGATGCTGCCGTGCAGTAAACTGACAAGGACAACGCTTCCGCCGGTGGCGCGAAAAAACCAGGTAAAGGGGAAACTCACAAAGATCGTACAGACCACGAACAACGGAATGGACAGCCAGGGGTTTTGTCCCGGAAAGCTCACGCCCATTGCGAACAATGGCAAATGCCACAAGCCCCAGATCACGCCCACGATTGCCGTTGCTTTGATTTCCCCCAACCCCAGTAGGCGTGGCAATAAATAACCGCGCCAACCGTATTCTTCGCCAAACACAAAGAGCGAAACGACCAGCGCTCCGATCAACAACTCGATGCCCAGATAGGACCACAGCGACGCATCCGTCCTTGTCCAGACGAAACGCCCCAGCCCCGTCACGTGATGGAAAATTGCCAAGCCGCCATAGAACAGCGGAGGCGCCAACAGCGCCACAAGATAATAGCGCCACGACCGCCGCCAACGCAGCGAGTTTTTCAAGCCCTCTTTGCTGATCAACAACCGCATGACCAGCGCGGCAACGAGGGGTCCAAAATCCCCTATCACAATCAAGATTTGCCCGACCGGTAATTGATTCTGGTTGACGCCAGAGAGATCGGAAACCAGTGGAATGCCAGAAGCCCAAACCCCGCCCCACCACAGCCAGCTGAACAAAAAAGCCAAGACACCAAAGATAACGATTTCGCGCCACTTGGGCTGTGACGCAGGGACAGCTCGCCGTCCGCCTCCCGGCAAATCATTGCTTTGTCGAGTAGACATCGTAATCTCCTTTCGGTTTAATGTCCCTCACAGAACCGTACGTGAGGATTTTCCTCATACGGCTCTTCGGTAACACATCCTCAATTCGTGGACAGAGTGTACAGAGTGTAGAGCGTGTGGTATATC
>JACQWQ010000264.1 GCA_016209205.1 Chloroflexota bacterium | reverse complement strand
TCATTCGTTCCGCGCGGTTGGTCTACGTCACACCCGCGCGCGTGGTAGTAACGTGCGACGCAGTTCGTCGCCTTATTCGTTCTTCATTCCACCGTCACACTCTTGGCGAGGTTGCGCGGCTGGTCTACGTCACACCCGCGCGCGTGGTAGTAACGTGCGACGCAGTTCGTCGCCTTATTCGTTCTTCATTCCACCGTCACACTCTTGGCGAGGTTGCGCGGTTGGTCTACGTCACACCCGCGCGCGATGGCGACGTGATACGCCAAGAGTTGCAGCGGCGCGATTGCCAGAATCGGGACCAGATGATCGGGCGCGTGGGGAATGTAAATTACAGCGTCGGCGTGCTGCGCGATTGCCGCGTCGCCGTCCGTGGCAACGGCGATCACGGGCGCGCGTCGCGCGCGGACTTCCTGCATGTTGCCGATCACCTTGTCCAGCGTCGGACTGGCGGTCGCAATCGCGATGACGGGAATTTCGGGATCGAGCATCGCAATCGGTCCGTGCTTGAGTTCACCCGCCGCATACGCTTCCGCATGAAGATAACTTACCTCTTTGAGTTTCAACGCGCCTTCGAGCGCGGCAATGTATCCGAAACCGCGTCCAAAGAAAAACGCCGAGCGATGCTGCGTCAATTTTTGCGCGAGCTGTTCGGTCTGATGGTCCGCGCCGAGCGTCGCCTGTACCAGATCGGGCAATCGAAGGAAACTCGCGAGAATTTCGTGCGCCGCGTCATGGGCAATCGTTCCGCGCCGCATTGCCCAGTCCAACGCGACGAGTTCCAACAACGCGACTTGGGCAGTAAATGTTTTCGAGGCGACGACGCCGATTTCCGGTCCGACCTGAAGATACAATGAGGCGTCGGTCCCGCGCGTAATCGAACTGCCTACTACATTCGTCAACGCGAGCGTTTGCGCACCTTGCTGTTTGCCCAGACGAAAACTGGCGAGCGTGTCTGCCGTTTCGCCCGATTGCGAAATGAGAATCAACAGCGTTCGGTCGTCAAGCACGGGCGACGCGTAACGATATTCGGACGCGATTTCGGTATTGACCGGGACGCGCGCCCACGCTTCGAACGCGAGCTTGCCCGCCAGCCCCGCGTGATACGATGTGCCGCACGCGACAATGTGTACACGCTCGACGCGTTCCAAATCCAGCGCGTCGAGTTCGGGCAAAAGCACACGTTCGGACTCGACGCGCCCGCGCAGCGCGTTCGCCAACGCGGCGGGCTGTTCGTTTATCTCTTTGATAAAGAAATGCGGGTAGCCGCCTTTTTCCGCCGATACCACGTCCCACGTCACGTCGAACGGTTCCCGTTCTACCGCTTGTCCGTCGAGCGTATAGATGCGCACCGCGTCGTGCGTGAGCGCGACGATTTCACCGTCTTCGATGATTAACGCGCGGCGTGTGTGCTCGAGCAGCGCGGGAATATCCGAAGCGAGCAAATTTTCATTTTCGCCCACGCCGACGACGAGCGGCGAAAAATGCCGCGCGCCGATAATCAGATCGGGCACGCGCGCATCCATGATGACGAACGAATACGCGCCACGCACGCGTTGCAGCGCCGCGCGCACCGCGTCGAGCAATGCCACCGCGCAACCCACTCCCGCGTCCGCTGCTTTGTAGCGCGCATCGAATTCCTCTTCGACCAGATGCGCGAGGATTTCTGTATCCGTTTCGGACTGAAATACGTGCCCGCGCGCTTTCAATTCCGCGCGCAGTTCCGCATAGTTTTCGATGATCCCGTTGTGAATCACCGCCACGCGCCCGCTTTCGTCCGTGTGCGGGTGCGCGTTCACGTCGTTCGGCGCGCCATGCGTCGCCCAACGCGTATGCCCCATGCCGAGCGTGCCCTGCGGCGCGCTGCCGTTCAATTGCTCTACCAGTTTCGAGAGTTTGCCTTTACTTTTGCGAACGACGATGTTGCCGTCCGCCGTCCGCACCGCAATCCCCGCCGAATCATAACCGCGATATTCCAACCGCTTCAACCCGTCGAGCAAAACGGGACTGACCGGTTTGTAGCCGACATAACCGACGATGCCGCACATGGCTGCCTCCATCAAAAGGGAACGGAAGGAACAAAGGGAAATTGCGAGTTCCTTCGTTTCCGTTGATCAAGACACACGCGCGCGTCGAACGCGCAAACGCATTGCTGCGCGCGGTGTTTTAGATTGTTGGATTGAATTGGGATTCGACGCGTGCGGTTTGTGGCGACAGTCACCTGCCGATTTTGGCGCGTGCGTCAAGGGGGGGAGAAATTGCTGCTGAATGAGATTCAGCAACGGAGGCATCCGCTGATCTTTCGATTTTTGTGATTACAGGAAGCGTAACCACTTAACACTTGCCTCGCGGCAAGGAACCTCCACCTCGTCAAGAAGATTGGAGATTGGAAATTAGAAATTAGGAATTAGAAATTGGAAATTGGAAATTGGAAGATTCGTCTGATCTCCAACATCCAACCTCTAACTTCCAACCTCTAACTTCTAACTTCCAACTTCTAATTTCTAACTTCCAACCTTCTCCATGCGCTCATTTTCCCCTTAATGTCAATTCGTCAAAGGCATCGCTCCTTTCTTTTCTGCAATGTTTTCGGCGACGGGCATACTATACGGCAAAAGATACTGCGGCGCAAATTTCTCGACCTCGCCGTACACGCCGCGATATTCCGGTGGAAGCATCGCGGCAATTGAATACATCACTTCGTCGGTGATGGCGCGAATTTCCTGGCGTGTCAATTTACGCTCGGTTGTTTTTACAACCACCGGCGCGCCGATGCGAACATGCACCAGAGTGCGTCGCAGTTTTTCAAGGTTGTCGTCAAACGCCTCACGCCCGCCCCATTCCGCCACCGGCAGAATTGGCGCATTTGCGCGCGCGGCAATTAACGCGACGCCTTCGTGGGCTTGCTGCAATCCACCCGTGCGCGCGCGTGTGCCTTCCGGCGCCATCAAGACGGCGTGTCCCGCGCGCAAAACTCTAAAGGCGTGCTTGAGCGCGTTCATGTCGGCCTCGCCGCGCCGTACGGGAAAGGAACCGTACGCCTTGAACATCCAGCGCCAGTTGCCTTCAAACACTTCGACTTTGGCCATTGGGAAAACATCGGGACGAAATACCGCCGTGGGAATCAGCGGATCGAGAAAGTGCATATGATTGATGACGATGAGCAGCGGACCTGTGCGCGGCACATTTTCCAATCCCTTGATGTCAAGGTCCAACAGCAAGCGATAGAGCACACGCAAACCCCAATTGGCGAATGCGTGAAACGGGGGAATCGTAATTTCTTGGGTCATCCGGTTATGCCCATTCTTGCGCGCACTGGTTTAGGATGTCGAGTGCACGCGTAACAGTTTCGTCAATCGTCAGCGCACTGTTGTCCAAATGAATTGCGTCGGCGGCGGGACGCAGGGGCGCGACGCTGCGCGAGGAATCTATCGCGTCGCGTTTCAAAATTTCGTCGCGCATTTGTTCCAACGTCACTGACTGCCCGCGCGCTAGACGGTCTGCCATGCGGCGACGCGCGCGGACCTCTACCGACGCGGTGAGAAAAATTTTGCATTCCGCGTCCGGCAACACCACGGTGCCAATGTCACGTCCGGTCATGATAATGCACCCGCGTTCGGCGATGCGTCGCTGCTGCGCGGTCATGGCGCGCCGCACGCCGAAGTACGCCGACACCGCCGACACATTGCGATCCACTTCGGGACGCCGCACCTGATACGACACATCGCGCCCGTCCACCGTCACGGTAAACTGCCTTGACGCGTCATCAGGCACCCGCGATGGAACCGACGCCATGCGGGATGCTGCGTCACCAGCGTTCTCGGTCGCGGGCAGCACGTTGATTTCAATGGTTTCGGCGATTTGCGTCACCGCGTTTTCGTCCTGAATCGAAACATTACGCGTCAACGCTTCATTCGTCACCGCGCGATACATCAAGCCCGTATCAAAATAAAAATAGCCCAACCGCGCGGCGAGCCGTTCCGCCAACACGCTTTTGCCTGATGCGGCGGGCCCGTCAATGGCGATAGTGCGAGGGAGGCGAGTCATGGGTAATGGTCAGATGGTCGGTGAGCAGTGACCAGTAATCAGTGGTCAGTCATCAGTGGTCAGTCATCAGTGGTCAGTCATCAGTGGTCAGTCATCAGTGGTCAGTCATCAGTGGTCAGTCATCAGTCATCAGTGAGTGCGATAGTGCGTTGGTTGTGATTGGCGATACGCGATACGCGATTGGCGATACGCGATACGCTATCAGCCATCTGCTATTTGCGTTCCACGTTTGACGCTTGACGTTTCACGTTTGACGTCTTCCTCGTCCCGCGCGGCTGTGCCTGTTTCCGCAATTGCGCGACCTCATCACCCGTCAATTTCCGCCATTTGCCGACTTGGAGTTTGCCGAGCAGCAGCGGACCGATGCGCACGCGTATCAAACGCTTGACCGGATGACCGAGCGCGGCGCTGAGGTGACGGATTTGGCGTTTTTTACCTTCGTGCAGCACGATGCGCAGCCACGTCTCATCGCGTCCCGCTTCGCCGAATTGTTGGTGCCGTCCCGTGCGTGCGACCGTATCCGCGCGCAGCCATTCGCCTTCGTAGGGAATGCCGCGCACAAAGCGCTCCAGCGTCTTATCGTCAGGCGCGCCAAACACGAGCGCGAGATATTCTTTTTCGTGTTCGTAACGCGGGTGCGTCAGACGATTCGCGAGTTCGCCGTCGTTGGTGAGGAACAACAACCCTTCGCTGTTCATGTCCAGGCGTCCCGCCGCAAACAGACGCAAATTGCCGGGCACGAGGTCGAGCGCGGTTTTATATTCCGCTGTATCGTCGCGGTCGGAAATGTAGCCGCGCGGTTTGTAGAGCAAAAAATATGCTTTGGTTTCGACGACGACGGGTTGATTATCTACGAGAATTTTATCGCGTGCGGGGTCCACCTGCGCGCCGAGCTTGTTCACCACCTGCCCGTTCACGCGCACGCGTCCCGCGAGAATCATTTCTTCGGCGCGTCGTCGCGACGCGATGCCCGCCTGGGCGAGAATTTTTTGGAGACGTTCCATCATACCAATTCTTCAAATGACCTCTGACGCGGTTACATGTAGCAAACGCGCCATTATGCAGTAACCTCGAGTTGAACCTGTTCGGTCTGGTCCTCGGGAATTGACTCGCCCGCATCCAGCAAATCTTCGATGTAGAGTTCGATCGCTTCGCGGATGTTTGACAGCGCTTCTTTTCGATTCGCGCCATAACTAAAACATCCCGGCAATGCGGGAACAAGTGCATTATAGTATCCCTTGAATTCCGGGTCCGCTTCGGGCTGCAAAATAATCGTGTATTTTTTGGTCTCTTTCATCTTATTCACCTTACAACGTTCTCTCTGCGTCAGTTTGCCTTTCGGCGCGTCGCCGCGACGCGATGCCCGCCTGCGCGAGAATTTTCTGCAATCGCTCCATAAGAATTTATTCGCGCTTTCGCGGTGCGAGATAATCGTCTACGCACAGCTCCTCGTTGATTGCGCATTGGTCAGGATCCCAAATCATCATTTTGCGATCTTGGCTGATTTCATATTTTTCGCGTTCAGCAGGTTCCGCATTGTAGAGCGTAGGAATCCACCAAAGTGGCAGTGATAAAATTCGCTCGTCCGTCAATTCAATATGAATATACAGGTCATCGAGACGCACACGATGGATCAACGCATCTTGCGGAAAGGTATAGGCAGACGCCGGGTAAGGAATTTCGTACCAACGCGCTGATTCATCTTTTGTCATTGCCACATTATCTTGCTCTGTTCCTGTGAGCATTCCATGCCTCTAACAAGCGGGCATGATTGCGTCGAACGATCCGCAGTGCGTCGTTCAATTCGATGCGATTCAGAGTTCGACCAGCCCGCGCAATTTCAATTTCCGGCTCCAGCCAGACCAATCGCCATAATCCTGTCAATCCTGTTAATCCTGTCTATTCCCGATAGCGTCTATCATCGCCGGTCGCTCGCGATCCACCAGATTCACCACCTGCGCGCCGCTGGCTCTCACCAAATTTTCGGGCGTGATCAAAATCTCGTTGCCCCACACACCCGTGCCGACGCCCAAGACAGGTTCGTCCATCAGCGACACATCCAGAAACGTGCGAAAGCCCGGCGGCTGCCAACCGAACGGCGGAATCGAGCCGATCACGTAACCCGTCGTTTCCTTGACCACTTCGGGTTTGGCAAGTTGAATGTTGCGCGAGCCAACCACTTTTTTAAGATTGCCCGAAATAATGTTTTGATCCGCGCCGACCATGACGAGTAATTTTTCGCCCCTGTCCGTTTCAAAAATCAAGGTTTTGATCATTTGACGTTCGCGATAGCCCAATGCGCGCGCGACCTGCGCTGCGCCTTTTTCCGTTTCGGGCGAGAATGTCGCTTTTTCGTACGGAATCGCATGTTGGTCGAGATATTCATGAGAAGGCAGCTGAAGCATTTCACTGCTCACTGATGACTGATCACTGATCACTGATGACTGATCACTGATCACTGATGACTGATGACTGATGACTGATGACTGATGACTGTTCACTGTGCAGCGGGATATTTCGCTGCAAGTTTGCTAATGGTGTTGACGCCGCGCAGTGTCGCTTGCCTGCCGATGGTCTTTTCCAGCACCGCGTTGGAAAAAGTAGATTCGCTTTGCTTTTTGCGACAAAGCCAATAGACCTCGCGCCCGTGCACATGAAAATCGTCAATGTCGCTTTTCAACGCCATCAGTTTTTGAATAGACGCGTCGTCGAGCGCGTCGGCAAGAAACGCGACATTGAGGGCTGCCGCAGCATCGAGTTGTGATTGTGGGAATGGACGATACGCGGCAATCACGGCAATTTCCGCGTCCGTGCGAAGGAACGTCGCGACCTCATAGCCCAATGCCACGCGCAGCGCGTGCGCGATTTTCTTTTCCTGTGTCTTTACATTTTTCGCGGTTGTCTCGAACACGACATTGCCGCTGGCGATAAATGTTTCGACGTTCGCAAATCCGAGCGACTCGAAAATTCGGCGCAAATCTTCCATCTTGACAGTGTGCCCGCCGACGTTGATCGCGCGGAGAAAGGCAATGTAGCGTGACATGATTCAAGATTGTTCTGCGACCATTGGCTCAGGGCTGGTCAACACATGCCACTGCCCCGTCGCATCATCACAAGCCATCAAATCTCCTGTTTCCAGTACATACAACCAACCGTGCAGCTTTAGCTTGCCGTCTCTTGCCCCATCACGGACGCAGCTATACGTCTGCAAATTTTTCAACTGAAGCAGCACGTTCCGCTTGATCGTCTCCAAATAGCGTTCTTCTTCACGCAACCCAAGCGCCTCGACTTGCGTTCGAGCCGGTCTCGCAAACTCGATCCAGCGAGCAACATGCGGCAACTTGGTCTGGTCAACATGCCCTTCCAACGCTCTAATTCCACCGCACTCGGTGTGCCTACAGATAACAATGTCCGAAACGTGGAGATGTGAAACCGCGTATTCGATGACCGCACCAACTGCATCATCGGACGTTCCGAACGGAGGCACGATATTTGCGATGTTGCGCATCATAAATATCTCGCCCGGTTCCGCGCCGGTGATCTGCTCTGGGATGACGCGCGAGTCCGAGCACCCAATCCAAAGCACCTTGGGGTCTTGACCTTGCTCGGCGAGACGGGCAAAGACACTATGGTCTGACCAAGTTCGCTTAAAGTTCCAATGCCCTGACAAGAGTTTATCTGTGTACATTGAAAATCTCCATCCATCGCTCCGGCGATTTCAATTCGGTCCATCCAAACTGGCGATACAAGCCGTGCGCAGCGCGGGTCGCCAAAGTCCAACGGCGGAGCCCCTGCAACTCGGGATGCGCCATCACGACCTCCATTAACCACTTGCCCAAACCGCGCCCGCGACATTCGTCCGCAATGTAAACATCGCAGAGATAGGCGAACGTAGCGCGGTCGCTGATGACGCGCGCAAAGCCGATTTGCTTGTCACCGTCATACAAGCCAAAGCAAATCGAATTTTGAATTGAACGCGCAATGACCTCGCGCGTGCGTCCTTGCGCCCAATACGCACGCGCCAAAAACGCGACGATGGCTTCCAAGTCCAGTCGCGTTTTGTCAGTGCTAGAGCAGATTCCAGTTTGATTTGCGGCAGTTGCACTGCCGTCAGCCCAACGCGCAGTGCAACTGCGCTTTAACAATCCCACACATGAACACGGAATTCGCTCTAACGGTGAAATTATCGCGCTGTGCTTGGCGAACTACCATACGTTAGTTGGCGACAGGACTTGCTGATAACAAAACAATCTTTCCCTTGACGCCACGTGATTCAAGAATTCGGTGCGCTTCTGCCGCATCGGTAAGCAGCAGTTTTTTCGAGATGACTGGGTTGATTTTTCTCTGTTCTAGCAGATGCAAGAGTTTCGTCAGGTCATCTCGAAACCAATCGGGATGCTTTTCTTTGAGCGGCGCAATACTGTATATCGAGGCGGATTTGCCAATGGTTAATAGACCTCTGACCACGAGGTCTATATAACTTGCAGCGACGCCCCCTTCCTTGCCGATTGAAGCATTGTATGCGCCATAAGCCACTAAAATTCCGCCTTTTCTCAAGCATCGAAATGAACGCTTGAAATTACTTCCGCCAATTGCATCAAAAACAGCATCGACCCCTTTGGGATCGAGATTTTCAATGCGCTCTACAAAATTCTCTTTTTGATAATCAATCGGAATTGCTCCCAGAT
>JACQWQ010000265.1 GCA_016209205.1 Chloroflexota bacterium | reverse complement strand
GCGCGTCGGGGCAAAGTTGCGCGGGTTAGCACGGTTGCGATCGAATACTGGCAGTTGGATGATGAGCGCTTGCATCGAATTTCGATGGGACAAAAGGATTTTGCCATGACTCCACTCCCCGACCCTGCGCAACTCGCGCAGCAACTCACGAGCTTGCTCACGCCGTACTTGCCGTATCTCCTCGCGGGCGGCAAAGAAATCGCCAAAGGCGCGGCGAGTAAATTTGGCGAAAAAATCACGGAAGCGGGGTGGGATAGCTCGCAAAAAATTTGGGAAAAATTGCGCCCGAAGGTGCAAGCCAAGCCCGCCGCGCAAGAAGCCGTGACCGACGTGGTGAAGACGCCCGACGACGTGGACGCGCAAGCCGCGCTGCGCCAGCAAATCAAAAAAATTCTTGCCGAAGATGAACCGCTCGCCGCGCAAGTGAGCGTCATTCTCAACACCTATCATATCACGCACAACGAACGGGTGGGCGGAATTGATCTCACCGGCGGAACGCTAGAGGTCAAACGCGACGCGGCGGGCGGAGACATCACCAAGCGCGATGAGTTCAATGCCGCGCGCGACCTCTATGTTTTGCAAGCGCCCCATGAACCGCGCGGCGATGCAACCCTGCGCCAATTTTATTTGCGGCGTCTCGCCGCCGCGTGCGCGGAACTGCCGTTTGGCATTCTCGACCCGCGTTTTTTCAAGGTCAGCGGCGCAAGCGAGTTGACGGTCAAGGATATTTACATTGCCCTCGATGTAATGGCGCTTGCCGTGCGCGAACAAGAACAAGGTTCGTTCGCCGCGCTAAAACGCATTCTCAAACGCGACCCATCCACCGAAGGCGAAAAGCCCTCTGACCGCGTGCCGATTCTCGACGCGCTCGCGCGTGACGATTTGAAACGCGTCGTCCTGCTCGGCGAAATGGGTTCGGGCAAGTCCACGTTCACGCAATACATCGCGTTCGCGCTCGCGCTCATTCAGCAAAACGTTTCGCACGCTGCCGCGCTGCTGCCCGAAAATTCTCCGCTCGCGTCACTGTTTCCTGTGCGGCTGCTGTTGCGCGAAGCCGCACGGCACGTTCCATTGGATGCCCGTAAAGGCGACGCGCAAATGCTCTGGAACGCGCTGCGCACGGAACTGGCGGAACGGCTGGGCAGTGAAACGGACGCGGACGCCTTTTTGCCGGAACTGCGCGCGCTGATTCGCGGTAAACCTACGTTGCTGCTGTTTGACGGTCTGGACGAAGTGCCGGAAGCGGACGAACGCCGCGCGCATCTTTTGCAAGCGCTTGCCGACTTTACAACCGGCTTGCCCGATGCCACGCGCGTGCTCGTCACCGCGCGGCCGTACGCATACGCGGACAAAAATTGGCGGCTCGCGCGTTTTGAAACGCTTACGCTCGCGCCGTTCAACGACGAACAAATCGAACGCTTTGTCGAAAATTGGTATCAAGCCGTGCGCGCCGCGATGCAGTGGGACGAACGCACCGCCCAAGCCAAAGCGCTCGAACTGCGCGATGCGCTCGCCGCGCGGAATGACCTCGCGGACATTGCCACGCGTCCGTTATTGTTGACGTTGATGGCGACTCTTTCTTCGAGCGGCGGCACGCTGCCGAACGACCGTTTTGATTTGTACGAAAAAATGGTGGACCTCTTGTTCAGCCGCTGGGACAAGGCGCGTTTCGAGCAAAACGACCCCGGCATCACGCGCGCGCTCAAGCGCGACGAACGCGTCATTCTCAAGACCCTATACCATCTTGCCTTTGACGTTCATGCGCGCCAGCGCGACGAACCCGCACGCCGCGACGAACCCGCCGACATTTCGGAGCGTGAGGTCTTGAACGCGTTCGAGCCGATTCTGCCCGAAGATGTCAACTCCAAAGTCGTGCTGCGTTATCTCAACACGCGCGCCGGTCTATTGAGCAGCCGTAAACCCGGTGTCTATGCCTTTCCGCATCGTTCGTTCCAAGAGTTTCTTGCCGCGCAAGAGATTAGCGAGCGCGTCCATGCGGCGGGCGCGCTGACCGAGTTGGTGATGCAAGACGCGAGTTGGTGGCGTGAAGTTGCGTTATGGGAAGCAGGCAGTGGCGGCGGCAAAATTGACCACGTCATTTCGCTGGTCCATCATCTCGCGCCCGAATCGCACCGCGAGACCCATTTTTCCGACGCGCACTATCGCGCCGCAATTCTCGCAGGCATGATTCTTAACCAAGCGCGTGAAAAACCGATGCACGAACGCGCCTACGCTGCGCCGCACAAACGCGTCGTGGAGGTCCTCGTTCACTTGATCGAAACCAGCCAACTCACCGCGCGCGAACGCGGCGAAGCGGGCGACGTATTGGCAAAATTGGGCGACCCGCGCCCCGGCGTCATACCTCACCCCCAACCCCTCTCCTCTGAGGAGCGGGGCGAAGGGGAGAGGTTGAACCTCCTCTTTTGCGAAATCCCCGCAGGCAAATTCTGGATGGGCAGCAGCAAAAATAAAAATGATCCGCATTTCGACCCCGACGCGTATGATGACGAAATTGGGCCGCGCGCAATGTACGACAAAATCAAACAACCGTTTTACATTTCGCGTTATCCCATCACCAACGCCCAGTTCGACGCATTCGTAAATGACAAGGAAAACGGTTATACGAAACGCGAATGGTGGACCGACGCGGGCTTGCAGCGGCGCCGCGATAGAATTGCGAATGAAAAATATGGCGGGGTGTTTGATTTGCCGAATCATCCTATCGTCAACGTGAGTTGGTACGAAGCGGTCGCGTTTTGTAAATGGGCAGATAGCCGATGGCGGATGGCAGATGGCAAAGTGCAAATCTGGCGCGATGGGGAACCGAAAGATTTCATCCTTCATCCTTCATCCTTCATCCTTCGTCTTCCTTCCGAAGCCGAGTGGGAAAAAGCCGCGCGCACGCACGATGGACGCAAATATCCATGGGACGACGACATCACACCCGAACACGCGAATTATGCTGAAACAGGCATTGGCGCGACGAGCGCGGTCGGATGTTTTCCAAAAGGTGCGAACGAGTACGGTGTGTTGGATATGAGTGGGAATGTGTGGGAGTGGTGCGCGACCAAGTGGGTGGAGAATTATCAAGAGTACGGTACTCAAGAAGATAATTCGCTGGAAGGTGATGCGCTCCGCGTGTTGCGCGGTGGTTCGTTCGCTATTGGTGCGCGCCTTGTGCGCTGTGCGGGGCGGGGTTGATTCCGACGGCCGTGTCATCGCCTGGGGTTTTCGTGTGGTGCTGTCTCCCGTTCGACTCTGAACTCTGAACCCTCTGGACTCTGTTACTCTGGAACGCCGCGAATTGAATTCACGGACT
>JACQWQ010000248.1 GCA_016209205.1 Chloroflexota bacterium | reverse complement strand
GGAATCACGCCGACGTACAAACCGATGAGGGTGAAACTCGCCAACGTGCTGGCATCCGCGCCGCGCGTTTCGGTTGCGACATCAATCGCAGTATCAAACGGCACGGCGTTCGACGAAAAAATGCGAATGGCGTACGCGCTGCCTTGTACCCACGGATACGCCAGCGTGAGCGTTGCGACGCCGAGGCGCGGGATGGTCGCGGCGGGCGTTGCGTTGAATGGCACGAATCCGTCGTTGACTGCAATTTGCGCGACTGTAATTTCTTGCGGACTCGTATTCTGCAATTGAATTTCAATGACGCCCGGTTTCAACACCGTGCGGTGGAATTGCACGCTTTCAATCGGCGCGGCAGGTTCGACTTGTAAGCCCGCGCCGCGGCTAAACCAAAAGAGCGCGATGACCAGCGCCAACAGCACAATGGGGATCAAAAACAGCGCGAGGGTTTTGAGCGAGTACGTCGCGTCCGGCGTCGAAACGGTTTCGTTCGAAAGATTACGCGTCGTCATATTTTTCTTTTCTCATCCTTTCATCGCCATAGGGCCGCTACACCCATTAGGTTTGGTTAGTCACTCAAGACCTTCGAGGTTTTTGTCGCGAGCGCGCGAATTGCGCCTAGTGTTGAAAACCTCGAAGGTCTCCGAGCTCGTCTAAACAGTATTGCTGCTACCCCACCTCGAACGCGCCCGTCCAACCCAATTCCGCGAATTCGGTCTTGTGCGCGTGAAACATGTACTTGCCCGGATACTTGTACGAAAATTCCAACATGCCGCGCTGCGCCTGGGCTTGCATGATCGTGTCCGTGTATTCCGTCGGCGTGAGCAGTGTTCCGCTCGGGTAATAGTGAAAAAAGTTGGCGTGCAGGTGAAACGAGTTGATGGGATCGTATTCGAGCATGTTGACGAGAAACACGCGCACGCGTGCATCTTTTTTGATTTGGATCGGATGCGTGTCGAACCAAAATGGGATAAAGTTCACGGCGTAAAAATCATTCTCGCCGTCGAAATCAATGTCAATGCCGTTTTGCACCATCACCAATTCATGCTCTGCTTTTTGCCAACCTTGCTTTGGATCAACGATAAATGCGCCGTACAAGCCGCGCGCAATGTGTTCCGCCAGCGGCATGACGTGACAATGATACTGGTGCACGCCGAACGGTTCCGCGTCAAACTCGTACACAAAGCGTCCGCCCACGGGAACCGGTTCATATACACCGTCCATGCCCGCAGGATGGATTCCGTGAAAGTGCACCGTGTGCGGATGCGGCCAGATTCAAATTCATTCTCGCTCCTGCCTCTCTGAAATTCTCTACTTGCTCTTTTTCACACGCGCCATGCCCGTGCGCGTCTGCCCGGTCAAAGGCGAGACCCAAATCTCGCGCGCCAACGTTTCATCCACGATATGTTCCGCGCCCGATGCCACACGCACGCGCAGCGGACCCTCGAAGGGTTCACGCTCCAACACATCCACATTCGCATCGAGCACCAAGCCCAGTTTTGAAAAATGGCGCAAATGTTCGGGATTCTGATCGCTGACGCGCCGCACGACGGCTGACTGCCCTGCCCCCACGTCGAGCAGCGATGGATACACCGGACGCGCGACCTGCCCCGCTTTCGTGGGAATCGGATCGCCATGCGGGTCGAGCGTTGGGTCGCCGAGAAAAGTAGCGATGCGGTCTTCGAGGTCTTCGGAAATGACGTGCTCGATTTTTTCGGCTTCGGCGTGCACACAGTCCCACGGCACCGCGAGTGTGCGCGCCAAAAACAATTCGATGAGGCGATGGTGCCGAATGACTTCGAGCGCCATTTTTTCGCCGCGCCCGGTCAACTGCACGCCGTGATACGGCGAATGGTGCAAGAGACGTGCGCGCGCCAATTTTTTCACCATGTTGGTCGCCGACGCGGCAGAGACCTTGAGATACTGCGCCAGCGCCGAAGTAGTCACAGCGGCTTGCTGCTCTTGCAGCGTATAGATGGCTTTGAGGTAATTTTGCGCTGCGGCGCTCGTCATTAGTTGCTCCAAACTTTTATTTTAGCCGTGACTAAATCAATCGTCTAAAAAATTTAGCCGCGACTAAATTTGCGACACTGCGATTATAACGCAATCACGCGCCTTGTCAAGCTAGAACAAGTGTTTTGCGATTCCGCTAAATACGCGTTAGAATCCTGTCACCGGACATCCCAATAATCATCCCTCAATTCTTTGAGCCAAGCTTATGAATGAATCTTCCGCACCGCGTTTCAGTTGGTGGCGTCTATTGCGCCTGTGCTCGTTCCAAATCGGCTCGGCGATGGGCGACATTCTCGTAACTTCGATTTGGAACCGCATCATGATCGTCAATTTCGGTTTGCCCGCCCTGCCCGTCGGACTGCTGCTTTCCGTGCGCTATTTGCTTTCACCGCTCGGTTTGTACGCCGGTTTTCGTTCCGATAATACGATCTTTTGGGGGTATCGCCGCACGTCGTATATATGGCTCGGCCGTGCGCTGATGGTGTTGTCATTACCGCTGTTGGCGTTGAGCGTCGCGCGCTTTGACGCTGCACGCAACGAACCGTTAGGATGGCTGCTGGCAAGCGCGTCGTTTCTGTTGTACGGAACGGGGACCTTGTTATCCGGGAGTCCGTTCCTCGCCCTCGTGCGCGATACGATGCCGCAAGCGCACCAGGGACTTGCCGCATCCGTTGTCGAGACGGCGCTGATTATCCTGTTTGCCGTCGTCGGGATTTCATTCAGTTTGGCGCTCCAGGATTATTCGCTCGCGGGCTTTTGGGAATTGACGCTCGCGACCATGCTCATCGGCGGATTCTTTTGGATTTTCGCGATTGTCGGAATTGAAAAGCGCACGCGCGCCGCAATCCAAATTGCGGCGACGACGACGCGCGTCCAAGCCAAACAGTTTCACGCGACCCTGACAAAAATTCTTGCCGACCCGCGCACGCGCGCCTTTTTCGTTTTCCTTTCGGTCGCCACAGCCGCAGCGTGGATGCAAGAAGTCATTCTCGAACCGTTCGGCGGCCAAGTGTTGAATGCCACGCTCGCACAAACGACGCGCTATTCGTCGTATTGGCAAAGCGCCACCGCGCTCGTCTTGATCCTTGCCGCGATGGTGTGGCGCAAGCGGCGCGGCGAGCTCCAAGTCCCCATCGCCCAAATCGGTTTGAGCATCATGGGTTTGGGGATGGTGTTGCTCACCGTCGTTTCTTTGTTAGCGCAAGGAGCGCTCGTCGTAGTCCCGTTGTTGGTCTTTGGCGTAGGTTTCGGTCTGTACACGTTTGGCGGCTTTCAGCTTTTGATCGTGATGACGTCGGACGCGGAAGCAGGCGCGTATCTCGGTTTGTGGACCGTCACAATTTTGTTGTCGCGCGGGATCGGCATTTCATTGGGCAGCGCCTTGCGCGATGGTTTGGTTGCCCTGACCGGTTCAACCTCGTTCGGCTATGCGCTCGTGTTTGGCATTTCCGCGCTCGGCTTGTTCCTCTCCCCTGCACTGCTGCAACGTGTGAACGTCTTGAGTTTCGCGCGCGACACCGGACGCCTTTCGACAGCGGACGCCCACGTCATTACGGCGGAACTTTGAAGCCCTTCCGTTGACCCACAACAAGGCGGTTGCTCGGGCAACCGTTTTTTTATAAATGCTTTCGCCCGGCGCGCACGTATTATTTTAGGCGCAGCCGCTATTTGACAACAAATCTATATTGGCTATATTACTAATTGCAACCAGTTGCAAAAAGGAGCAAGTGAAAAATGTCGCGTCATGTTGAACTGGTCCAGTCGCTGCGCCAAGCCGGCCATCGTTTGACGCCGCAGCGCGAAAGTGTGCTCGCGGTCGTTGCCGCCAGTGACCGGCATTTGACGGCCGAAGAAATCATCGCGCGCGTGCGCCAACGCTATCCCTACCTCAACAAGTCCGCCGTGTACCGCAGTCTCGATTTACTTACCCAGCTCGGCTTGGTGACGCAGACCGATTTAGGGCACGGTCACGTCGAATACGAACTCCATAACCATCCGCATCACCATCATTTGATTTGCCGGCATTGCAAGGACGTTCGGCAAATTGACCACGCGGCATTCGTGAGCTTGGAGAAAAAAATCGAAAACGATTTTGGCTTTCAAGCCGAATTGGATCACTTTGCGATTTTTGGTACGTGCAAAAAATGTCAACCGCGCGCCAAGATTGCCAAGAGTCGCGCGTCTGCAACGAGATGACAAGTGATGCCCGTCACTCGTCACCCGTCACTTTTTCCTTTCGAGGAGGTTCTGGTATGTTGTCAGCACCATTTTCGCCGCCGGCGATGCACATTCCCGACGGCTTTTTGTCGGTCTTGGTCGCGGCGGCGCTTTGGGTCGCGACGATCATCGTTGTCGCGCGCGCGCTGCGGCGCGCCAGCGCGGATTTGGGCGAACGCCAAGTGCCGATGATGGGCGTCCTGGCTGCCGCGATTTTTGCCGGGCAAATGCTCAACTTTCCGGTTGCCGGAGGGACTTCGGGACATTTATTGGGCGCGGCGCTGGCGACGATTTTAATGGGCCCCTGGGCAGCCGTGATTATTATGACGTGTGTCATCGGCGTGCAAGGTTTGATCTTTCAAGACGGCGGGCTGCTCGCGATGGGCGCGAATATCTTTAACATGGGCATCGTCGGTGTGGCGGTAACACATTTTGTCTATCGCTCGGCGCGCGCGTTGGCGGGCCGTAGACCATGGGGAATTTTTCTAGGCGGCTTTTTGAGCGCATGGCTTGGCGTGATTCTTTCCGCACTCATCACCGCGTTGGAATTGGCGGTCTCCGGCACCGCGCCTGCAAATCTCGCCATTCCGGCAATGGGCAGCGTTCACATTCTCATCGGTCTGGGTGAAGGTCTGATTACGCTCGGCGCGCTCGCGTTCCTGTATTTTACGCGTCCTGATTTGTTAAAAATCGGCGAGGCAAAACCGGCGGGGCGCGCGGCCTGGGTCGCAGGTTTGGTGATTGCCATTCTGATTGCCATTGCTTCGCCGCTCGCGTCCAGTTTTCCCGATGGGCTGGAATGGGTTGCGCAACAACAGGGCTTTTTGACGAACGCGCAGAACGCGCCCTATCAAGTCATTCCCGATTACGTTTTCCCGGGCGTCGAGAATCAAGCTCTCGCCACAATCATCGCGGGCGTTGTCGGCGTGCTCACCGTCTTTGGCGTTGCGCTCGGCATCGCATACATGCGCCGTAAGCAAGGCGATGCAAACTTGATGCAGACCTGATAGACATCCTGCGGAATAGACAGGATTTACAGGATTAACAGGATTTTTTGAACTTGATTTTTCCTTCAATCCTGTAAATCCTGTCGAAAAATCTTATTTCGCATAATGTCTGATACAGTACACCACAGATTCGGACACAGATGCCACAGATGCCACAGATTTTCGAGTTCCTCTTCTGTGTAAATGGCGACGAACTCCGTCGCAGAAATCTGTGTCCCAAAAAACAAAATCGTGATGTCACTCATGCACGTCCATTTTCTCGACCCCTACCATTCCGGGAATAGCCCGCTGCATCGGCTTGACCCGCGCGTCAAAGTGGTGTTGGCGCTCGCGTTCATCCTGACCGCGTCGCTGACGCCGTTCGGCGCGTGGGCGGCATATATTCTGCTGTTCGCCATCGTCTTGTCCATCGAGATGCTTTCGGAACTCGGAATACGCTATGTGTTGAAACGCGCGTTTCTTGCCACACCGTTCGTCCTCGCCGCGCTGCCCTTGATTTTCACGGTACAAGGCACACCCATCGCCGCTTTCACCCTCGGAGCGTGGACGTTCAGCATGACCCTGGAAGGCGTGGAACGCGTCTTGAGCATCGCGTTCAAATCGTGGGTCTCGGTGCAAATGGCAATCGTGCTCGCGGCGACGACGACGTTTCCTGAATTGTTGAACGCCATGCGTGCGCTGCGCCTGCCCAAATTGCTCGTCGCGATTTTCGGTTTGATGTGGCGCTATCTGTTCGTGTTGGCGGATGAAGCGCTGCGTCTGCTGCGCGCCCGCGCCGCGCGCAGCGGCGCCAGCCGCGAACCGGGACGCGCGCGCGGCGGCAGCGTCGTATGGCGCGCGCGCGTCACTGGCGGCATGGCAGGCAATTTACTCGTGCGTTCGTTCGAGCGCGGGGATCGCATTTATGCGGCAATGGCGGCGCGCGGCTACGACGGCGAAGTGCGCACGTTTCCGCTGCCGCCGCTCGGCGCAAGGCAGTGGCTCATGATCGGCGCGGGTCTGACAATTTGTCTTGTGATTTTATTACTTGCAGCCGTCATTACGCGCTGAGGGGAAAATTTTTGTGCACCACACGATTCAAGTTCACAATTTAATTTTCAAATATCCGGACGGCACCCGTGCGCTCGACGGCGTAAATTTATCTGTCGCGCCCGGCGAAAAAGTTGCGCTGGTCGGTCCGAACGGCGCGGGCAAGTCCACCCTGATTTTGCACCTCAACGGCATTTTGCGCGGCGAAGGTCAAGTGTGCGTGGCGGGCATGGATGTTTCGAACGGCAATCTCGCCAAAATTCGCGCGGCGGTCGGTCTCGTTTTCCAGGACCCCGACGATCAATTGTTTTCGCCGACTGTGTTTGACGATGTGGCATTCGGTCCGATTTATCAGGGGCTTGCGGAAAAAGAGGTACGCGCCCGCGTCGCCGACGCGCTGGCCGCCGTTCACATGCAAGAGTATGCCCAACGCGTTTCGCACCACCTGAGCGTCGGTCAAAAGAAACGCATCGCGATTGCGACGGTGCTTTCCATGCAGCCGGAAATTCTCGTTCTCGACGAACCGAGCGCGGGACTCGACCCGCGCGCGCGGCGCGGTCTCATCAACCTCTTGCGTGAATTGCCGCAGACGATGTTGATTGCCACACACGATTTGCACCTCGTCGCGGAACTGCTGCCGCGCACGATTGTGATGGACAATGGACGTGTCGTCGCGGACGGACAAACCAGTGTGATTCTCAATGACGAGGCGTTGTTGTGCGCGCACGGTTTAGAAAAACCTTGACCCCACCCTAACCCTCCCCTACAAAGGGAGGGAACGCGTCTACTCCCCTCGCCTCACAGGAGACGGGCTGTGGACAAGGTCGAACTCCCCTCTCTTTGTAGGAGAGGGGCTGGGGGTGAGGTGCTCTCCTCTCTTTGTAGGAGAGGGGCTGGGGGTGAGGTGCTCCCCTCTCTTTGTAGGAGAGGGGTTGGGGGTGAGGTGCTCCCCTCTCTTTGTAGGAGAGGGGTTGGGGGTGAGGTGCTCCCCTC